>CAZMDE010000116.1:0-7700 GCA_964564355.1 uncultured Bacteroidales bacterium
TAACTGGTGCTATTGGTCCACAAGGTATTCAGGGAGATAAGGGAGAAAAAGGAGACCAGGGAATACAGGGAATACAGGGTATACAAGGAGATAAAGGTGACGCAGGCTTAGATGGTGCAATGGGAGTGCAAGGTATTCAGGGCATACAGGGAGAAAAAGGAGACCAGGGTATACAAGGTATAATTGGTGCAACTGGTCCACAGGGAATTCAAGGAATACAAGGTGAAAAAGGTGATAAGGGAGAAAAAGGAGAACAAGGTATTCAAGGTATTACTGGTGCAACTGGCGTTCAAGGTCTTCAAGGTGAAACAGGTATTCAGGGCATACAGGGAGAAACAGGAGAACAAGGTATTCAAGGTATTATTGGTGCTACAGGTCCACAGGGTATACAGGGTTTACAGGGAGATAAAGGTGATAAAGGAGAAACAGGAGAACAAGGTGTCCAGGGTATAACAGGTGAAATTGGACTCACAGGTCCTACTGGTCCTATTGGTGTTACTGGTCCTATTGGTGTTACTGGCTCAACAGGTACCGCTGGTTATATTTCAATAACTGAAACTGAAATGAACAATTATCCTTCACCGTCAAATGGTATGTTAGTGTTTAACACAACCAATAATCAGTTTTATTATAATGCAGGTATGCCAAGTGCACCTAACTGGGTTTCTTTATTTCAGCCTGGTTTAATAACAAAAACAATATCATCTGGTTCACTTAATAATATTGATGTGGCTAACACCAAACTTATAATATTCACAGGATATACATGTAGTTTTACATTAACTGGATTTGCAGGAGGGTATGATGGTCAGATGTTATATGTAGTAAATGGCTCTAATGGAGCTCAAATGAATGTAAGTTTTGATAGTCCGGCAAGTGATGAAGGTAACAGGATATATGGAAGCTCAAGCTTATTTACGGGTAATCAATGGTCAGGATTAACATTTATATATAGTACAACAAATCATCATTGGATGTTAGTAGGTATAGCTAATTAAAGACGGTAATCAGCAGGAGTTATTTTTAATAATTAATATTTAATAACTATGAAATCAATATATAGCAAACATCCATCAGCTAACATCTATCAGCAAAAAGTTGTAATTTTTATATTTAAAAATATAGGTGTGCAATTAGCTTTATTGATGTTTGCATTTGTTATATGCCTTACAGGTAGTCAAAATGCTGAGGCTCAAACTTACGGTTCGCCTCTTTTTGTTGAGGATTTTGGGACAGTTCCATCGGGTACAACAGTACCTGCAAATTATCGCGGAGAAATTACCGGAAGGGGAAGCATAGGTGCTGCTTACTGGTTTTGGCCGGCAACCTGCTCCGGAACAGGGTGGTTAAGTCAAAGCACTCCAACTCCTGAGCTCTCTGTTGTTCGGGATACGCTAACTTTATCTCCAAGGGTTTCGGGAGTAACAAATTGGTATTTTGATAAAGTTACAGAACTTACATCAGGCACACCATATAATACGGGTTATATAAATAATCCGGCAAATATTTGGTGTTTATATGAACAAAAATCCGTTAGTAGCTGGTCATGGAAATTCAGCGGACCAAACACTACCTGTCCTTCTACAAGCACTACTGTACGTAATGTGCGCTCTGTTAGATGGTACAATATAAATGGTTTATGGAAACTTGGAAACTGGGAAAGAGATTGGTATAAATATTCTGTGGCTTGTTCCGGCTGGCATGCCGGAATGGATGATGGTGGTTATGCTCTTTCTTCTAATCCTGATTATGTTCATGGACAAGACGCTGCCTGGTTTAGTGGTCCTGATCATACTGGAAATACTAATGGAATGATGTTTGTTGTAAATGCAGCATGGCAAGCAGGACAATTTTATAAACGTGAAATTACAGGATTATGCTATGGAGCCCAGTTTGAATTTAAATCCTATTACGCTAATATACTAAAGTCAAGCTCTTGTGGTGGTTCAGGATTGCCGGTAAATATACGTTATGAAGTTTGGGACAAGGATCCTGGAGATAATGAAGCTAACTCTAGTGTAGTTGTTGGTGGAACTAGTACTAATGGTGCTAAATTACTTGCGCAAACTAATACGGGAAATGTTGCAGCTACATCTACTTTAATATGGAATAAAACCTCTTTAATCTTTAATGTTCCTCAAAACCAAAATGGAGTTTATATTGTTCTGAGAAATAATGCTGCCGGAGGCTGTGGCAATGACCTTGCAATTGATGATATTTCGTTTAGTCCATATATTCCATTTACAATCGGGTTTGATCCGATAACAACAGATTACTGCGCAACAGGTCAAATCAACCTTAAAGGCAAGCTCACAGCAGGAAGTATTCCATTAGCGATTCCTTATGTTTTTCAATGGCAACAAGCTGTGCAGGGCACAACTAATTGGGTTAATATCGGAAATCCTATCAGCAACATTAATAACGTTAATTTAGTGTTGAATGTAGGTGATATAGGAAATAAAACGTATAGAGTCATTTCTGCCGCAAGTTCGCAAAATTTCAATAATTCAAACTGCTATGTTGCTTCTTCAAGTTTTGATGGAAATACTGTTGTAATTCCAACAGGGTCAATAACTGCAGTAGCCGATGTTTGCGGTACAGCAGGGCATACGCCTGTTAATGCAACATTTACAGTTAATTATCAGGGCAATAAATATCCCTGGACCTATTATTATAAGATTAATAATGGAGCAGAGCAATCACAAATAGTGAATAGCCCGAATAATACAAATAGTAAAACAATACAAATTACAGATATCACTACTATTAAACTTACTAAAATTTCCACATCTGATTGTGATGTATTAATAAATTCCTCTAAAGTAATAAAATACTCTATTGGGAATCCTGAAGCACCAGTTCAAATTACAGGACCAAACCCTGCCTGTATTGGCTCTGGAGCTGATTTTAGTGTACCTGAAATACAAGGTGCCGTTATATACACCTGGGCAGTTTCGGGAGATTGGCAGATAATTTCAGGACAGGGAACAAGGTATGTAAGGCTAAAGATTGGGAATACACCTATTTCTGTTCACATAAAAACAGTAAATGCCTGTGGAACCAATAACTTTATATCAGCTACATTTCAAACGACCAATCTTCCACCAGATGCTCCTTCTATTATATCTACTCCTGATGGTTTCTGTATACCAAATGTTATTACAGGTAATACTGATATTCTTTTTGAGACATCAGAAGTAAGCGGTACTCAAAATTATCTTTGGGATTGGGATAGCCCACTAACTATTGGAACACAGCTGAATGGTACAGGGCAATATCTTAAAAGAATAGTGTTATCTGTTCCAAATAATATTTCCTCTTTTAATGTAAGAGTTAAAACGCAAAATGGATGTGGCTTTAGTGCAAATAAAGAAGTTGCTTTTATACCAGCACCTATTACAGCATCAGCTTCTGCCGGCACAATTACCTGCTATGGCGGTTCTACAATACTTACTGTCTCAGCCAGTGGCGGAACAGGGTCATTGCAATACAGCATAAATGGTGAGGATTTTCAGAGTAGCAATACTTTTAATGTAAATGCAGCAGGTTCACCTTATACTGCTACTGTTAAAGATGCAAATAATTGTTTAGCAACTGCAAGTGTTATTATAACACAACCAATTGATTTAAGAGTAAGTATTATAACATCATATTCAAGACCTGATATTGATTCAGTTGCAGTTAAAGGATGCAATGATGCAACTATAACCTTTACATTACCCAAGCCTGCATTGAATGATACAACAATAACATATACAATAGGAGGAACAGCAATAAACGGACAGGATTATATGAGTTTGCCAAATAGTATCCTTATTCCGGCTGGACAAAATACAAATTTAATCACAATGATGCCATATCTAATTGGGCTTACACCTGGTGATCTGACATTTTCAATAACTCTTACAACGGCATCCTGTACAGTAAATACATTCATTGTAAAGATAAAGGAAAACCTTTAAATTATTTAAAAAAACACAATTAAAAATTAAATAATAAAATGAAAAAGCAAATCAGTAATATATTATTAGGATTAATAATAATTACAGCAATACTTATATCAACGAAAAGTAAAGGACAGGAAATTCCACAAGTTAAAAAACCTGACTTAAAAACAAATATGTATATAAGAAATGCAATAAATAATGAGAGAAATCTAAGTGTTTTCAACTATTCATGTTCAGAACAGGCAAAGAAGCAGGGATTTATAAATGTAGCCAAGTCATTCGAGCAAATTGCAAAAGCAGAGGATGAAATGTATAAGAATTTAAAAGAAATTGCAAAGAACTTAAAAATAGAATATCCTTACAGAGATATAAAATATCCAATAATGTCAACTGTTGAAAATATTAAAAAGGCAATTTCATTAGAGCAGCTTTCAGCCAGAACATATCAGAATGCAGTCAATAAAATGAAGGATGAGGGAATTAATCCTGCCCTGGATTGTTTCGATAAAAATCTAAAAGCTAAACAAAAGTTTGCAGATGACCTTAAGGAATTACTAAATTCAATTAATAAATAATTAGGGAGATTTAATATGAAAAAATATAAAAGCATAGTATTTGTAACAATGTTTATAGGAATATCAAATCTTTATTCACAAAATTCCATAACTATAAATGGGACTGGTTTGACTATTCAAAATGGAATAAGCATATCAGAAATAGGGAATATTGATATTAAAGATAAAGCCTCGGAAATGGGAGTTTTGAATAATTCAGGAATAATAAGTATGAAAGGAGACCTTAACAACTTATCCCAAACTGAAGAATTAGGCAATGGGGAAATAATATTCGGAGGAATATCAGATCAGTTTATAAAAGGGGAAAATATGTTCGGATCTATAACTTTAAATAAACCCAGCGGAGATGTAACGTTATCAGGTAATACAAAAGTTGCAGGACAAATAAAATTTATAAAAGGTGTGCTTAATACTTCTGATGTGAATCTTTTAACTTTAAGTAAATCTGCCACAGTATACGGGAGTTCACAGGGCTATAGCGGTGCTAATGACTCAAGTTATGTAAATGGTCCTATAGTTAAGTCAGGTAACACTAATTTTATATTTCCTTTAGGAAAAGCTTCATCAGAATATCCATTGCATCCATTAGGAATCGAGTTATATGATACAACTACTGATAGTTTTATTGCTGAGTATTTTGATAAATCACCTGTAAATTTTGAAAAGAAAGCCAGTGAAGTGAAAACTATTGCGAATACTGAATACTGGACATTAAAAAGGGAGCAAGGCAATAATGAAGCTCATATTACATTGCATTTTAGAAATATTATCATTAATAAACCTGAGAATCTGGTTGTTCTGCATTTTGATGAAGATAATACCAGGGTATGGGAAAAAGCCGGTAATACAGGAATGAATTTTGATGACCCTAATAATATGTATATAAGATCCGGTCGAATCTCTTCATTCAGTCCGTTTACTTATGGGTCAATTATTGAACAACAAGACCTTGATATAAATTCAGAATACTTTAACCCAATAGGAGGAAAAAAAGCTAAAAAGGTTATCACAAAATATGATTTAAAGGTTTATCCTAACCCTAATAGTGGTAATAATTTAAATATAGAAATAAATAAGTTGAAGAAAATAAAATAAATAATTAATATTATTTTAATAAAAAGATAATAACATGAAGAAGTTTAATGTTTATTTACTTGTAATTGTTTTGAGTTTTATTGCTAAAATAAATGCACAAGATACAGTATCAATTAATCCAACTTTTCAGTTAAGTCAAAAAGATTCAACAATTAAAAAAGAAAAATTTCTTTATAGCTTTTATTTTAATTACTGCCATTACAGTTATAAAGATAATGACTCGATAAATTTATCAAAGCTTTTAAATAAAAAAGGAACCTCTGGCTTTGGGCTTGGTGTCTCTGCTGTGTATTTATTTCCCAACAATTTGTTATCCCTGGGACTAAGTGCTGATATAAGTATATTACCTGCCAAATATAATAATAACAACTATTTATGGGATTCCTATCATGATGGAGATATTATTAATTACGATGCTTATATACAAGATTATTCTCTGAAATATAATGAAATGCCGGCAAATATTAATGTAAAAGCAGCATTGTATCCGCACAATGTTGTTTCACCTTTTATAGAATTTGGTTTATGTTATAAAACTATAACTTTTTATCAAAAAGGGATTTATACTTTTAGCTCTCCTTATGATAGCCAGAATTCATTTGAATTACCATTTGAACATAAATTCACATCCGGCAGTTTTTGCTTTAAACCAACAATTGGGGTAAATTTAAGAGCAGGGAAGAATATATCAATGTTTGCTAAAGTAAGTTATTTAAAAGCAAAATATGAAGAAGAATCTGTTGAATATAAGCATAGAGATATTGTTTATACTAATAATCCAGGTCATAACCAGGCTACTAATAATTTTATTCTTGTTTTTCCTAAAGGTTATTATGAAGGCTGGTTGCTTAGTTTCGGATTATCATACAATTTTTCTGATTTCAAATTCAGGGCTAATAAAATTAAAGTACCACTGTTTTAACAATCAAATCATAATTTACTAAACAAAATTCTCCTATTTTTGTAAATTATGATTAATGCCTTTAATGATTTTATAGATAAAGAAAGTCTGTTTAAACCTGATAACAGGATACTCCTTGCAGTTAGCGGCGGAGCTGATTCTGTTGCCATGGCAGAACTTTTCCATAAAGCCGGATATGGTTTTGCAATAGCACATTGTAATTTTAATTTAAGGGCAGAAGAATCTGATGAAGATGAAGTATTTGTTAAAGATACTGCATTAAAATATGGTGTTAAATTCTATTGCAGACATTTTGAAACTGCTGATTATGCAAAAGAAAATGGCTTGTCTATCGAAATGGCTGCCCGGGAGCTTCGCTATGAATGGTTCAATGAGCTTCTTGATAAAGAAAATTATGATTATGTGGCAACAGCTCATCATCGTGATGATGAGGTTGAGACTTTATTTATCAACTTAATACGTGGCACAGGCATTTCAGGATTACATGGTATTCTTGCAAAGCAAAACAGAATAATACGTCCCTTATTGTTTACTAATAAAGAAGAAATACTCAATTTTTTAAAGGAAAACAAAATCCTTTATCGTGAAGACAGCTCTAACAATACAAATCAATATGTTCGTAATAAGATAAGACACCAGGTAATTCCTGTTTTGAAAGAGATTAATCCTTCTTTCATTAATAGTATAGGGAATACAATTGAAAATATTAAAGACACTGAAAAGATATTTAACTATTTTGTTGATAAAAAAAGAGCTAAGATTATTTCTCATAAAGACGGACAGGTTCTCATATCAATCAATAAATTAATTAAGCTGAAACCATTAAATGCGTATGTTTTTGAGTTTTTATCTCCCTATAATTTTAATGCCTCTGTAATTTATGATGTTATAAAATCATTAAATGATATTCCCGGAAAGCAATTCTTTTCCCCAACTCACAGGCTTATCAGAGACCGTAATTTTCTTATAATTACTAATAGCGATGAGCCGGGAGCGAAGAGCGAAGAGCTAATATATCAAGGTATAGCTCATATTGATAGTCCTCTAAAGCTCGATTTTAAAGTAGAAGTCTATGATAAAACCGGAATTATTCAGAAGGAAAAACATATTGCTACTCTTGATTATGACAAATTAGAGTTTCCTCTTTTATTAAGAAAATGG
>CAZMDE010000117.1:0-7671 GCA_964564355.1 uncultured Bacteroidales bacterium
TAATTTATATTAAACCTACCCTTAGACTTATCTTTAAAATAAACGTTTACTTTATTTAGTCTTTCAATAGATAGTGGAAGGTTAAGACTTGAAATATAGAAGATTAGCTCAATCTCTGAACCTTTATTATAAAATTTGACCTTATCTGAAAGAGTTGTTATTAGATATAGTCCTTTCTGATTTTTACTGCTTCTATTATATAAATCATCAGGTTTGTATATGTCTCTATGTTCAAATCCTTTACCCTCATCTGAAACAGAAAAAGACAAATAAGTTGGATTAGCTTCAAATTTAACTCTTACTTTTTTATCTGGATTTTTGTTATTGCCGTATATTATTGCATTCTTTACAGTCTCTGTTATTGAAATCAGTATGTTGCCGAAATATGTATTATTAATATGATATTCATCACAAATTTCATCAACGAATTTCTCAACAAGATTTATATTCTGAATAACTGAAGCAAATTCCAGAATCTTTCCCTTTAGTTTGTGCATTTAGTTCTCGAATTTATAGAAATACTCATTTACTTTGTTTTTATAAAAAGGTTTCAGGGTGGGTAAAGATGTTTTTAGCATCTCATCACCACTAAGCTTTATCTTGTTATACTCTAAAAACTTGTTTGGGTTACTAAAATTCTGATTTTTTGCTTCTGTTGATTCTCTTTTTTTGTCTGTTTCCCTTTCCTGCTCTGCTTTTTCTGATTCTAATAAACGTGTAAGAATTTGTTTCTGTCTGTTAATTGTTTCCTGTGAAAGTAACTTATTTACTAAATCCGTTTCGGTTTGCTCCATTTGTTTTAAAGCATTGTTAAGATTATTTCTGCCTTCTTTATCATTTTTAAAATCTTCTGCCATCCCTTCAAGTTGTTTTCTTATTGCTTCCTGCTCTGCAGCGTATCTGGCAAGCTGCTCGCTCATCTTCTGCTGCTGTGATGCGCTATTACCAAAAGGATTCATACCGCTTTTTAGCTGTTCTAACTTTTTGTTTAGCTCCTGCTGCATTTTTCTTAAGGACATAGCTGATTGTTTTTTCCCGCTTCCCGGCTTATTACAACTACCCGGTTTTTTACATTTCTTTCCGGGCTTTGAGCATGAGCTCTTTGACTGTTTCTGTGCCAGGTCTTCATTCATCTGGTCAATTGATTCTGAAATCATTAATGCCAGGTCGTTTATTGCTGTCATTGTATACTGCTGACTCACCAATGCAACAGATTTGTATGATTCCCCCTCTCCATAAGTAGTATAGCTGCCTGAAAGAGATGTCAGGGTTTTTTCAACATTCCTGTTGATTTCAGTTATCTTTTTATTTACAAATTCTTTTATCTTTATTTGTCTTTTGCTGATTGCATAAAGCGTATCTTCTATCATTTTAAGTCCATCCCTTATATTCCTTTGTTCATTCATTATCTTTATATACTGTGGGTCAGCTCTCATTGTTTTCCTTAGCTTCTGCATATTAGCTTCCTGGTTAAAAGAAATTCTAACAAGGTTTTCCAGCAATCCTCTTAGCTTGTCAATATCTTCCCCTTCCTGCTCCTGTTCCATTTCATCCTTCATATCCTGCATCTCCTGTGCCAGCTCACTCATTTGCTCTGATGCATTTTGCTGTGATTTTGTTGCTTTTTTAAAGCTATTGTTTTGGAGGGAATTTAAACTGTTTTGCATTTCATTCTGAATAGAATTCTCTTTTTCATCAGTATTATTTAATTTATTCGGCTGCTCAAGCTCACTGTTTTTTTGTCGGGCATCATCAATATCCTTTCTCACATCTTTAAAATCACTGTTATTTTGTTCCTGCTTATTTTTTAGCTCTTCGTCTTTCGCTTTTTGTTCTTCGCTCTTGGCTTTTCGTTCATCGCTGTTTTTCGTTTCTTCTGACAATGATTTTTCTTTCTGAGCAAGTTCTTTAAGCTTATCAATAGCTTCCTGAAGCTTTTTTTCAAATTCAAGTTGTTTCATTATCTGTAATGTCCTGTTTAGCTCTTTTTTTATATCCTCATTGCTGAATTTTATCTTATTAAGCATATCACTTGCTTTATCCTTGTCAAATTTCTTCATTAAGTCCTGAAATTCATTAAACATTTTCTTCATTTCGTCAGTCATCAGGTTCTCAAAAAGCTTTTGCAATTCCTGCTGTTTTTCAAGTATTTCCTGGTTTTGCTGTGCATTATATTGTTCCTCTTTAATATTCTTCTCTGCATTCTGGTTTTTAATGCTCTCCATCTGATTTTGCAGGTTTTTCTGTCTGTCTAACAAGTCCTGTATCTGTTTTTTCTCCTGCCAGCCAATATCTTTTTTCTGTAAAAACTTTCTGCTCAAATTCTCTGCCTGTTCCTGTATCATTTTTGCTTCATTAATGCTTGATTCCAGCGTGTTCTTGAGCTGCTCAGTGTTTTTGTTGTTTGCTTTCTCAATTTCTTCCTTCGTTGGCTCTTTATATATTTTCTTCTGAGAACGGGAAGACTTACTACCACTAATTCCGTCATTATCCCAAACTTCAAAATAATATTCCAGCTCTTCTCCCGGATTAAGTGATAGCTTTGATAAATCAAAAAAGTGATAAAATTGCTGCAGGTTAGTTGTTAAATCTACAGGGATTGCAACTGATTCCTCCTTATTTTTGTTATTAACAGTGTCGTTTTTATCAATCTTTCTGTAATTAAAGCTTAGTTTGCTGAATCCGTAATCATCCCTTGCTAATCCCTTAAAATAGTAATGTTTTTCATACAGGCTATCACGGCGTTCCTCAACATCAATTGAAGGGTAAGCATCAGGTATCACAACTATGCTGTAAACAAGCGAATCCTTATTTTTCAAAAACTCATTACGCATTGATATTGAATAACTCTGGTTGGACAAAAATACCTCTGAATACGAAAACATCGGTGCTTCTTTATTATCAATTACCTTCGTCTTATTGTCAAATCTAAGAATGACATTTTTAGTATCCTTTGTATAAAACTTCCAGTTTACTTTTGTCCCTACAGGTATTATTAGATCTCCGGTATTATCCAAAACTTCATCCTTTTTCCCAATATACTTTGGATATGTTAGTTCAGAACTGAAATTAAGTACAATTGGTTTAGGCAATACCCTTAGCAGGAATTCTTTTGTTGTAATATTCTCTGCTGTAAGCTCAAATTTAGTGTCTTTCTGTAGGCTCCTGAAATTATAATGAAACATTATAGTATTTTCTTTATCAAGCTGATATTTAGTATTATCAATAATTATATATGCCTTATCAGGTATCTCATCTCCTGTAAGCTTTATATTTAGCCTGTAATCATCCTGTTGTATTGCTTCAAGATTATTGTTCAGGATATTAAAACTGAACGGAGCTTTCTTTTCATAATACGTACTATGATTGATAAGTCTTGCTGACGGCTCGGTAAGAAAGCCCGGCGCTGTTAGAAATATTACTACAATTACTAATAAAGGTATAAGAGGATATTTAAGATATTTTCTGTTAACTTTTAAATCTATGGCTGATGTAAATGGTATAGGCTTAAGTTCATTTATTTTCTGGTCAATGCTTGCATAAATTAGTTCGTAGTTCTGAGTTCGTAACTCTTGGCTTTCCGCCAACTGCTTTAATTGTAGAGTGTTCAACAGCTTGTCCTTTACTTCTGTAAAATGTTTCCCAATTATTTGTGCTGCATAATCATCTGAAATAAGTTTACCAATTTTATATAGCTTCAGAAATGAAATAAGAACAAATCTCCATAATATAAAGAGGTTTAAAAGTAAGTAAGTATAAAATATTATTGTTCTTGTTAAAATGCCAAAATTTCCGAAATATTCAAACAGGTTGACAAACAGATAAAACATTAGAAGTAGGGTTGCAAAATATAATCCTCCTTTTATCAGCCTGTTTTTATAGTATTTTTTAATAAACTCATCTAATTTCCGGATGAGTATGTTATAGCTATCGGTCATTTAATTTTTTAATTTAATCGTAATTCCTTATAACGCTATTTAATTCAAATTTGTTTACAAATTTACATCTTTTAATAATAAAGTATTTTTATATCTTTGCTTGATAATTTATAAAACTATTGCTTTATGAAAAAATCTATATTGTTTATAACTTCAATATCAATTATTATTATGGTAAATACTGTAAATAATGCCATAGCTCAGAAAAACAATAGCCAGCCAGCCTATGCTAACGAAACCATAAAGACAATACATTCCAGAAAAAGTGTTAGAAACTATACTGACAAAACTGTTTCAAAAGAACAGCTTGAGATGTTGGTAAAGGCTGGAATGGCAGCTCCTTCTGCTATGAATAGGCAACCCTGGGCTTTTATAATTATCAATAGCAGGAAGGTGCTGGATTCTCTTGCTGCTGGCTCTGCTAATGCCAAGATGCTTTCAAAAGTCACTGCTGCTATTGTTGTCTGTGGAGATACCAAGAAAGTCCCCTCTGCCAGTGAATCAGGGTATTGGTCACAGGATTGCTCGGCTGCAGCACAGAATATTCTACTGGCAGCAGAATCTATTGGGCTGGGAGCTGTCTGGACAGGTGTATATCCAAATAAAGAAAGAATTAATTTTATCAGAAAAACACTTAATCTCCCTGAACATATTATTCCACTGAATGTTATCCCTTTAGGTTATCCTGAAGGTAAAGATAAGTCAAAAGATAAGTTTAAGCCTGAAAATATTCACTGGAATAAATGGTAATTGACCGATTTATTTTATGATCTCACAATCAATTTGTCCTTCCGGGATATACTTTTAAAGCTTCTTCGAGACAGAGCATTGCTTTTTTAAGGTCTTCAACTTTAAGAACATAACTGATACGGACTTCGTTTGTACCTGCACCAGGAGTGGAATAAAATCCAGTAGCAGGGGCGAGCATAACAGTTTCGTTATTAAATTGGAATCCCTCGAGCAGCCACTGACAGAAACGGTCTGAGTTGTCAATTGGTAGACTTGCAACTGCATAGAAGGCTCCTGAAGGCTTAGGACAGAAAGCTCCTTTAATCTTGTTAATGGATTGAACAACTATATCTCTTCTTAGGTGATACTCAGCGAGGACTTCTTTAAAATAGGATTCAGGTGTATCAATAGCAGCTTCAGAAGCTATCTGACCAAAGGTGGGTGGACTTAATCTTGCCTGGGCAAACTTCATCGCTGTCTGCATTACCTGCTTGTTTTTAGAAATTAACATTCCAATGCGGAATCCACAGGCACTATAACGTTTTGATACAGAATCGAGTAATATAGTATTTTGCTCTATCCCTTCTAATTCCATAACAGAGAAGTGCTTCTTGCCATCATAGCAGAATTCGCGATAAACTTCGTCAGAGAAAAGATATAAGTCATGCTTCTTTACTATTTCAGCCAGCTCCTCTATTTCAGCTTTGGAGTATAGATAACCTGTCGGGTTACTTGGATTGCAGATTAGAATGGCTTTGGTTTTAGGAGTGATTGCTTTTTCAAATTCTTCAATTGGAGGAAGTGCAAAACCCTTTCTGATTTCTGACATTATCGGTTTGACAGTAACTCCTGAAGTAATGGCAAAACCATTATAATTAGCATAGAAAGGTTCAGGGATTATTATTTCATCTCCAGGGTCGAGGCATACCTGCATTGCAAAGATTATTGCTTCAGAGCCACCTGTACAGACTATAATATCCTCGCAGTCAATGGATATATTATTTTGCTTATAGTATTCAACAAGCTTTTTTCTGTAAGATATAATTCCTGCAGAATGGCTGTATTCTACTACTTTTTGGTCAAAATGCCTGATGGCATTAAGAGCTACATCAGGAGTATGTATGTCTGGCTGTCCTATATTGAGGTGATAAACCTTTATACCTCTTTTTTTTGCAGCTTCAGAGAATGGAACTAATTTACGGATAGGTGAAGCAGGCATCAATGCGCCTTTGGAAGAAATTTTTGGCATAATTTTACAATTAACGATTTATAATATGCAATCTAAGAGGGACAAAAAAATCCCGTCATTTTGAATGACGGGACAAATTTGATAAAAATATCTTTACGGGGAATAATTTCCCTAAAATTATTTTACAACTGGTGCAGCATTGTCACCTGGCTTTATCGGGCTTAATTCTTTAGGAGCTTCGCTAATATTGCCTTTTATATTTAAAACAACTGTAGCATTTTTTGCATTTGATGTTACAGTTATTTGTTTTGCAATTTGTCCTAAGCGGTTTGTATCGTAATGAACATCAATTTTACCGGTTTTGCCAGGTAATATTGGATCTTTTGTCCATGTTGGTACTGTGCATCCACATGATGAACGTACATTTGAAAGTATTAATGGCTCTTTACCTGTATTTGTAAAGGTAAATGTGCAATTTCCGTCTGCTCCCTTCAAGATTGATCCATAATCATGCACTTCCTTATTGAATTTAATTTCCGGAGCATTTGGGTTGTCAACAGGCGGGGTTGTTGCTTCCTGGGGTTTTGTGGCATCTTGTGCATTTGCTCCTAAAAACACAAACATCAAGAAACTTACTGATAAAATTAATTTTTTCATGATACAAAAATTTTAAATGTTTATAATTATTTTACTCTTTTGTTTTCAGCTGGCAAAAATAAAGCTTTTTCCAACCCTGAATCAATATATTTATAAATTATTTTTTTTAATATAGTAGCAAAAATTGTGCCAAACAAACCATTTTTTTAAGAAATGTGTTTATGTTGCTTTAATTCTTTTTCAAAATTATTTTTAAGCAATGCTATTTGATTATCAATCAATACTTTTGTGTCTTCTGCATTTTTAAGAATTTTATTATTCAGACTTTCAATTGAGTCTTTAACTGTATTATTAAAAAATACATTTAAGTTGCTGATTTCTCCCGAAAACTTAGTTTCTGTTTTATTTAATTCTTTCATTAATAAGCCTTTATTATCTTCTAATTTTTTATGGAATGAATCTTCTGTAATTTTTATTTTATTTTCAAGAAGCCCGGTATTTTCTTTTATAAGCTTGTCGTTTAAATCTTTGAATTCTGAAAATTGCTTGTTAATGTTTTCTTTTATTTTATGTATTGATTCATTGATTAAATTAACATTCTTATTGAGCGTGCTGTTAAAATAGTATGTAACTATTATAACAAATAATGCAATTAAAAAAAATACAATAAAAGAAAAATACTTTAATTTCTGAAGCGCATATGAAGTATTATCAAATCTTGTCTTTCCGAGTTTTGATTCTGCTGATAAATCTTCTGATAATTGAGCAGTTGTTTCGCTTGCCGCATTAACTTTATCATTCATAGATTTGATATTTTCACTAAAGTTACCAATTTTCTTATTATTTTCATTAGTTAAAGAACTCACCTTGGTTTGAAGATTTTTTACCTGATTAGACAAGCTGTTCAGGCTTTTCTTAATTACAGTTGTTTCATCTTCATTTAGCAATCCTTTCTGACCTGCAGGAGCAACAATTTTATTCTGAGCATTTACAAATATGCTCAAAATCATTATTATTAAAATTACATAAGTTTTTTTCATAGGATTAGTTTTTAAAGAGTTAGTAAAAAGGAAATTTATTTCAGGTGTCAAACATACAAAAAATTATCTTACATGTCAACATTTATTTGAAATATTTTCAAGCTATTATATCAGAAAATCATTTTATATATATCTTACATTATGGAACGAAAGGGATTTCCTCAATACTTGATTTAAT
>CAZMDE010000118.1:0-7662 GCA_964564355.1 uncultured Bacteroidales bacterium
GGTATATTTGTTGAAGTCCTTAAAGATGTTAATGTAGGGCTTGCTCCAATAGCAAAAGCAGAAGCTTTATCTATGATAAGAAGGCTTAAAGGTTATAAAATAATTGAAGGGACAAGAGGAAGACAGGGTATAGATGAGAAAAAATTCGCTGATATAATTGTCAGGCTTTCTGCTTTGCTTAAATATGCTCCTGAAATCATTGAGCTTGATTTAAATCCGCTTATAGGTCTAGGAAACGAAATAGCTGTTGTTGATGCAAGAATTAATATCAAAAAATAGGGACTTGTTTATTGTTTTGTTGATATATTGATTTAGAGAATTAATTCATTAATTAAAAATTGTTTAGTTTTGCACCCGTTTAATTAGTCATTAGTAATTTGTAATTTGAATAAGTTATGGCAGTAATTGGAAGAATTAGAAAATATTCTGGTTTTCTTATAATAGTAATAGGTGTGGCTCTTGCTGGTTTTGTTATGCAGGATTTTTTCAGAAAATCTGGTTCAGGAAAGGGTAATAATGAATTTGGAGAAGCCAATGGCGAAAAAATATAATACAGAGATTATGATGCTAAGGTTGAAGAGCAGATTGACCAGCTCAAGAAACAAAATGAAGGAGAAGCTGTCAGTTCTGACAGAATAAACCAAATCAGACAGCAGGTTTGGAATACAATGGTACGTGATATTGTTATGACAAAGCAATACGATGAGCTTGGCATATCTGTTACGACTGATGAGCTTTTTGACCTCGTACAGGGAAAAGAACCTCATCAGTATATTCTTCAAAGTTTTTCTGACCCTAAAACAAAACAATTGGACAGGGAAAGACTTAGACAGTTTCTTCAAAACTATGACCAGCTCACTCCTGAAATAAAAGGACAATGGACTAATCTTGAAAAAGCTATTAAAGAAGAAAGAATTAATAAAAAATTTAATACCCTGATAGAAAATGCTTTTTATACTCCAAAAGCATTTTTGCAACGCAGCTATATTGATAAGAATAAAAAAGCTCAATTGAGGTTCTTTTATTTACCTTACACTGAAATTAAAGACACTAATGTTACTGTAAGCGAAAGTGATATCAGCAACTATTATGATGAGCATAAGCTGGAGTACGAACAAAGTGAACCAATAAGACAGATAGATTATGTTGTTTTTGATGTTTTACCTTCTAATGACGATTATAACAAAGCTACAGAGGATATAAATAAAATTAAAGATGAATTTGTTAAAATTGATTTGAAGGATATTCCAAATTTTGTTAATTCCAATTCTGATGCAAGATATGATAGTGCTTTTTTTGCCAAAGGAAAATTACCTGTCAGAATTGATTCAGCAATTTTTAAAGAAAATGTAAAGAATAATGCTGATAAATCAGGAAAAAACAAGAAAGCTAAAAAACTCCGAACTCCGAACTCCGAACTCCCTGCTCAGAACTTATTAATTGGTCCTTATATTGAAAGCAATACATATTACATGGCAAGGCTTGTTAATATGCAGGAACGTCCTGATTCAATGAGGGCAAAGCATATTTTAATATCTTACCAGGGAGCGGACAGAGCTGAGCAAAATATCAAACGTTCTAAAAAAGAAGCTAAAAAAACCGCTGACAGTTTGCTGGAAGTATTAAATGCAGGTTCTAAAATTATTATCAAGGGGAAAGTTAAGAATTTGAATAATTTAAATATTAATCCCGGATTGTTTGAAGATTTAGCAAGGAAAATGTCTAATGACCCAACTGCTAAAGAAAAGGGTGGAGATTTAGGCTGGTTTGCTGATGGCTCGATGGTTTATTCTTTCAATAAAGCCTGCCTTGAAAATAAAGTTGGCGACAGAGTTGTTGTTGAGAGTAATTTTGGCTACCATGTTTTAGAAATCACCGGAAAGAAGGAACCTGTTAAAAAGGCAAGGGTTGCAATTATTAAAAGAGCTATTGAAGCAAGCTCAAGAACCCAGCAGGATATTTATGCAAAAGAAAGCAGGTTTACTGCTGAAAATCAGAATATAGATGCTTTTCAGAAAAGCGTTGCTAAACAGAAGCTGAACAAAAGAGCTGCTGATTATGTTAAGGAAACTGATATGGGTCTTCCTGGCCTCGACCAGGCAAGAGAAATTGTTCGTTGGGCTTTTGACGATAAAACCAAAAAAGGGAATGTAAAAGACTTTGAGCTTGAAAATAAATATGTAGTTGCTGCTTTAAAGGAAATTAAAAATAAAGGTATCCCTAAACTTGCAGACATCAGAAAACAGATTGTCCCTTTAGTTAAAAAGGAAAAGAAAGTTGAGATGCTGACAAAAAAAATAAATGATGCTAAATCATCTGCTTCGGCTTTTGAACAGTTAGCTTCTAAGTTGAACTGTAAAATAGATTCTGCTATAGATATTACATTCTCTTCTTACGCATTAGCTACAGCCGGTGCTGAACCTGCAATTATAGGAAAGATATTCTCAATGAAAAAAAGCACAATGTCTGAACCTTTAAAAGGAGACAAAGGGGTATTTGTTGTTAGACTTGATAATATTGCCGAACCTGCTCCCCAAAATGATTTCAAAGGTGAATACATGCAGCAGTCAAGCTTTTTCAAACAGAGAGTAAGCTATGAAGTTTACAGAGCTCTTCAGAAAAAAGCTGACGTAGTTGATAACAGAAGACAATACTTTTGATAATTAGAGAATAGAGATTGGAGATTGCAACTAATCTTCAATCTCTATTCTCCAATCTTTAATTCCCAATGAGCATTTCCTACCTTTCCCTTGGAAGCAACTTAAGTGACAGGGAAGAATACATTACAAAAGCAAAAGAATTAATTGAATTAAAAGCTGGTAAGATACTTAAATCCTCATCTGTTTACGAAACCGAACCCTGGGGACATTTCAATGAACAATTTAGAATTCAAAAACATTTCCTAAACCAGGTAATATCAATAGAAACCGAATTATCGCCAATCTCATTAATTAATTGCTTATTAGAAATAGAACTTTCCCTTGGCAGAATCAGAAATATTAGCAGGACTCCAACCTCACGTACAATTGATATAGATATCCTCTTTTATGACAATCTAATTATAAACCAACCGGAACTAGCTATACCTCATCCGTTGCTGCATGAACGAAGGTTCACTCTGCTCCCTCTTTCTGAAATAGCTCCAAAACTTATTCACCCGGTTCATAAAAAGACTATGAATGTTTTATTAAGAGATTGCAAAGACAATTCTGAGGTTAAACTATTTTAAATTATGACTAAAGACTTATTATATATAGTCCCCACCCCAATAGGAAATCTTGAGGATATTACTCTTCGGGCAATACGTGTTCTGAAAGAAGTTGATATTATCCTTACAGAGGATACACGTAAAACTTCTATTCTTCTGAAACATTACAACATCAGCACGAGGATGCTTCCTTTTCATAAATTCAATGAGCACAAAACGCTCGAATCTATTATTAACAGAATTAAAGCCGGAGAAAAGCTCGCCTTAGTCAGTGAGGCAGGAACTCCTGGAATATCTGACCCTGGTTTTCTGCTTGTAAGAGAATGTCTAAGAAATGATATACAGGTTGAGTGCCTGCCTGGTGCCACGGCTCTTATTCCGGCTCTTGTCAATTCAGGTTTGCCTTGTGAGGCATTTCTTTTTGTTGGTTTTCTGCCTAATAAGAAAGGAAGACTAACAAAGTTTAAAGAGCTTGCTGAATCGCCACATACACTTATATTTTACGAATCTCCTTTTCGTCTGATAAAAACCCTTGAGCAATTATCAGAGCATTTTGGCTCTACAAGACGAGCTTCTGTTTCAAGAGAATTGACAAAAATATATGAAGAAACTCAAACAGGAACACTTGAAGAATTAATAAGCTATTTCAAAAGCAAAACCATAAAAGGAGAAATTGTGATAGTAGTTGAAGGGAATGTTGAAGGTTAAATGCTATATATTCAACATTTAAAACTCAACCTTCAACATTTTTATTTATTCCTGATAATAAACTCTCTTAACTCTTCTGGAAACGCTTGTTAGGACTTCGTAGGGTATCGTATTTAATTGTGAAGCAAGGTTTGTAATTGGATATTTGTCACCAAAAACAATCACCTCCTCGCCTTCTTCAACCTGAATACCTGTGATATCAATCATGCACATGTCCATTGAGACATTGCCGACAATAGGAGCAAGTTTGCCTTTGACCATAAGCTTGCCAACGCCATTGCTCAGGCTGCGGCTCAGTCCGTCAGCATAACCAATAGGTAGAACAGCAATCTTCATTTCTCTTTTTGCAATATATTCTCTTCCATAGCCAATTGTGTCGCCTTCAGGAACAAGCTTTATCTGGGAAATGATAGTTTTAAGAGAGCTGACATTTTCAAGCAGTTTTCTTTCTTCTTCCACTGATGGCACTCCGTAAAGCCCGATACCAAGGCGAACCATATCGAACTGCATGCCGGGAAAACGAACTATGCCTGCCGAATTAAGAATATGCTTCATAACAGGATAATCAAAAGCCGGCAGCATCAACTCACTCATATCATTGAATTTCTTAATCTGCTGCTTTGTAAATTCATCATGCTGACTATCGTAACTTGCTACGAGATGCGAAAAGACTGATTTAATATGAATCTGCCTGTTGTTTTTCAGAAAAGCTATCAGCTCAGTTAAATCTTTTTCCTCAAATCCGAGTCTGTACATACCTGTATCAAATTTAATATGTACGGAAACAGCATTGTCAAAATTCAGAAGGTTTCGCTTTAAAGCTTTGTCAAGAAGATAGAGGGTTCTGAAATTATAAATCTCCGGTTCAAGATTGTAATTGAGCATAATATCAAAACTCTGCTCCTCAGGATTCATGACAATTATTGGAATTGTGATGCCTGACTTTCTAAGTTCAATTCCTTCATCAGGATAAGCTACGGCAAGATAATCAATATGATGGAACTGAAGAGTATTAGCAATTTCAAAGCTACCGCTGCCATATGAAAATGCCTTCACCATGGCAATTATTTTTGTTTCTGGTTTTAGCAGGGAGCGGTAATAATTAAGATTATGAATGAGAGCATTAAGATTTATCTCAAGAGTTGTTTCATGTGTTTTTTGCTGAAGAAGATTGCTGATAAGCTCAAACTGAAAAACACGCGCCCCTTTTAGAAGAATTGTCTCATTATGAAAAGTTGATTTCTGAAAATCTTTCAGAAAATCATTAGTTGAAATATAGAAATTCTTTTCTATATCAAATAAAGCTGATTGTTTTGAAATGGCTTTACCAATCCCTATAATCCTGTTGATATTCTTTTCTTTCAGCAGCCTGGCAACTCCGCTGAATAAATTAACATCATTCCTGCCGCTTTGCAGAATGTCCGAAAGTATGACCGTCTTTTTCTTATGCTGGTTTTGAGTGTTGAGGAAGTCAAGAGCAATAGTAAGTGAATCAATATCGAGATTGTAATAATCGTCTATAAGTGAGCAGTTGTTGATACCCTCTTTCAGTTCAAGTCTCATAGCAACCGGAGAAAGCAGAAGCATGCGTTCTGTTATTATATTGTTGCTGTAACCTAAAAGAAGCATTGTAGCCCAGCAATGAATGGCATTTTCTATTGAAGCATCATCTGTAAAAGGAATAGCTATTTCGATAGTTTCATTTCGATATTTTCCTGTTATATTCGTTTTATGATTGTTTTTAAGAATTTTATCAATCAACATGTCAGCATCAGAATTATCAGGATGTCTGCTCCATGAAAAGATTTTTGCTTTATCAAGTATTTCGGATTTGAAGAGCTTCTCTTTTATTTCATAATAGTCAGAGCAGTAAATGAGCTTCCCGACTTTTGTGAATAGCTTAAGCTTTTCACCTATTTTCTGGGTTTTATTTATAAAATTCTCATCATGTGCATGTCCTATATTTGTGAAAATACCTATTGTAGGCTGAATAATATTTTGCAGAAAGCTCATCTCGCCGGGTTCAGAAATCCCTGCTTCAATAATGGCAAGGTCTGGTCCAGTGTCCATTTGCCATATGGACAGCGGTACACCTATCTGTGAATTATAGCTTTTAGGACTGCGTACTATATTTTTATCTGTGCTCAGCAACTGGAAAAGCCATTCTTTGATAATTGTTTTGCCATTACTCCCGGTAATTCCTATTACCGGATAATCATATTGCCTGCGGTGACTGGCAGCTAAATCCTGTAATGCTTTAAGAGTATCATCAACAATAATAAACTCAGCCTCCTTCAGTTCGGAGATATTTACGGGTGGCTTTGAAATTATGAATGCCCTTAGACCTTTATTGTAAAGCTCATCTATATATTTATGTCCGTCATTTCTTTTGGTAACAAGTGCAATAAAAATGCTGTTCTCAGGAGAAACAAGATTACGACTGTCAATAAGCAGATTTTTTACAGGCATTGTATGGTCAGCATTAGAAATAAGCTTCCCATTTATTATTCTTGCAATATCCTCTATAGAATAATTCACTGGTTCATTGGTTTATTAATTCTTTGTTGATTCTATTTATTCCTAATTCCTAATTAGTAATTTTTAGAGGTTGGCGGCTAATCTGCTCATAAATCTGCCTGTTTTTAAATATTTCATAACCCAGGTATAAAGCTTCACGAAAAGAATCAGGAGAGGCTATATTCTGACCTGCAATATCGAAAGCAGTCCCATGAACAGGAGAGGTTCTGATGACAGGTAATCCGGCAGTAAAATTTACTCCTGACTCAAAAGCAAGAGTTTTAAAAGGCACTAACCCCTGGTCATGATACATAGCGAGAATACCATCGAACTTGCTGTATTCCCCGGAACCAAAAAAGCCATCTGCAGAATAAGGACCTAAAGCGAGAATACCTTTACTGTATGCCTCATTAACTGCCGGTATTATTATGTTCTGCTCTTCAGCGCCAAGAGTGCCGCTTTCACCTGCATGAGGATTTATGCCGAGTAAAGCTATTTTAGGTTTCCTGATGCCAAAATCTTTTATTAAAGATTGATTCAGCACATTAATTTTATTTAAAATAATTTCTTTAGTTAAATTATTTGATACTTCTTTTAAAGGGATGTGACCTGTTATTACACCAATTCTAAGCTTATTGCTAATCATCAGCATTAAATGATTTTTAGCACCGAATTCCTTTTCAAGATATTCTGTATGACCTGGAAATTTAAAATCTTCTGACTGGATATTTTTCTTATTGATAGGTGCTGTAACCAAAACATCTATCTTATTATTCTTCATATCTCTCACAGCAGCCTTTATAGATTCAAAAGCAAGTGTACCCCCAAGCTTTGTTTCCTTTCCCAATTCAACTTTTACTTCATATTCAAAGCAGTTGATAATATTTGAACGTTTGGGATTAGCCAAATCAGCATTCTTGACAAGGTTAAAATTAAAATCTCCAAGGTTTATTGTTTTTTTATGATATGATGCTACTTTAGAATTCCCGTAAACAATAATTGTGAATAGCTCGTTTATCCTGGTATCATAGAGAGCTTTAATAATGACTTCATAGCCAATTCCGTTAATATCCCCATGAGTTATGCCTATCCTCACTCTGTGCTCTTTTTCTTCTGTCTTTACCATAGATATTTATTTTAATTTGCTACAAAGATAGATAAGAAATTTTAAATTTATCACAAAAAGCTTTATTTCTTTTGTTTAATGGGGTTGGATGCATTAGGATTTA
>CAZMDE010000119.1:0-4225 GCA_964564355.1 uncultured Bacteroidales bacterium
CCTTATGACTTACGCCTTATTCCTTACGCCTTACGCCTTATCCCTTATCCCTTACCCCTTATCCCTATATTTTTTGCTTCCTATGCAGGAATAATGGAAACCAAGGTTTTGCAATTCTGTTTTATCATAAATATTCCTGCCGTCAAATATTACTGGAGCTTTCATCAATTTCTTAATTTTCCCAAAATCAGGAAATCTGAATTCTTTCCATTCAGTAACTAAAAAAAGACAATCTGCACCGCTAACTGCATCATAATCATCCTTAGCAAAATATATCTTGCCACCCAATTTCTTTTTTGCTTCTCCCATAGCTACTGGGTCATAGGCTCTCACTTTTGCTCCTGCTTCAAGAAGTTTTTTTATCAGAACAAGTGCCGGAGCTTCTCGTACGTCATCTGTTTCAGGTTTAAAGGATAAGCCCCATATAGCTACTGTTTTCCCTTTCAAATTATTTTTAAAATATTTTAAAACCTTGTTAAATAATACCGTTTTCTGTTCATTATTAACCTCTTCAACAGCTTTTAAAACCCTCATATTATATTTATGCTCACTGGCAGTTTTAATAAGAGCCTTGACATCCTTTGGGAAACATGCTCCTCCGTAACCAACTCCAGGGTATATAAACTTGTATCCTATTCGCGAATCACTGCCTATACCTTTTCTGACCTTTGTTACATCTGCTCCTACTATCTCACATAGATTAGCTATATCATTAATAAAGCTTATCTTGGTTGCAAGCATTGCATTTGCAGCATATTTAGTCATTTCAGCTGACCTGATATCCATAAATATGATTGGGTGTCCATTTAAGGTAAAAGGTTTATAAAGCCTTGTCATTATATCTTCTGCTTTGGTTGTATCAATACCTACAACTATTCTGTCTGGTTTTAGAAAATCAGCAACTGCTGAACCTTCTTTCAGAAATTCCGGGTTTGAGGCAACATCAAAATCTATCTTTACCTTTCGTTTTTTTAGTTCATTATTCAGAACAATCCTTACTTTTTCAGCCGTGCCAACAGGTACTGTACTTTTAGTAGTAATAAGTAAATGATCCTTCATGTGCTTGCCAATCTCAGAAGCTACTGACACAACATGCTTCAGGTCAGCACTTCCATCCTCATCAGGTGGAGTGCCAACTGCAATAAAAATAACCTCGCATCCTTTGAGAGATTCTGCCAAAGAAGTAGTAAAATGAAGTCTTTTTTTATTAATATTATTTACTACCAATTCCTGCAAGCCAGGTTCATATATCGGCAATATGCCTTTTTTAAGGTTTTGTATTTTGGTTTTATCTATATCTACACATGTTACATCAATACCAACTTCAGCAAAACATGTTCCCGTAACTAAACCGACATATCCGGTTCCAACTATCGATATTTTCATATATTAAGATTAAAAGGTGTTGCTTATTTTTTCCTAATTCATAATTCTTAATTCCTAATTCTTACTCATCCTTCCCGTGGCAATTCTTGAATTTCTTACCACTACCACATGGGCAGGGGTCGTTTCTGCCAACTTTCTTTTCAACTCTTACCGGCTGAGAAACCTGTTGTTCGGCAGTTCTGTTTGGTACAGAAGAGGGTGCATCCTCCCTTCCAATTCTGAGTTTGCTCATATCGGTCTTTTCTGGAGCCTTAACTTCTGAAACTTCATCAGACGAGCGGAATGGAAGGTTTGCTTTAACAAGAAAAGATATAATATCGTTGTTAATCTTATGAACCATTTGTTTAAAAAGATTGAATGACTCAAGCTTATAAACAATCAAAGGGTCTTTTTGTTCGTAAGTAGCACTTTGAACAGATTGTTTCAAGTCGTCCATTTCCCTAAGATGTTCTTTCCATGCATCATCTATTAAGGCAAGCACAATTCCTTTTTCAATAGAAAGCCAAACTTCCTTACCTTTGGTTTCATAGGATTTTTTAAGGTTTGCAAGAACCTGCAAAGTGTTTATACCATCGCTTACAGGTATAGCAACATGTTCATATCGCCTGTTACTGTTTTCATATATATCTTTTACAACAGGATAGGACTGCTTTGCTAACAATTCAGATTTTAATCTGTAATTTTTATAGACTGATTCAAAAATCATATCAGTCAGCTTATCCGAAGAGATAGACTGAAACTCCTTTCTGTCAATTGGTGAGTCAATTAGTAATATTTTAACAAGCTCAAGCTGAAAATCATCGAAATCATTCTTGTCAAGCGCATCTGCTGCTACTGTTTCACAAACATCATACATTGTATTTGCAATATCTACTGCCAGACGTTCCCCATAGAGAGCATGACGTCTCTTTGAATAAATCACCTCTCTCTGTGAATTCATCACATCATCATATTCAAGCAGACGTTTACGGATACCGAAGTTGTTTTCTTCAACTTTCTTTTGTGCCCTTTCTATGGATTTGGTAATCATAGAATGTTGAATTACTTCTCCCTCCTTTATTCCTAAAGTGTCCATTATTCTGGCTATTCTTTCAGAACCGAATAATCTCATAAGGTCATCCTCAAGTGACACAAAGAACTGTGAAGAACCGGGGTCACCCTGGCGTCCAGCTCGTCCTCTCAACTGACGGTCTACGCGTCTTGACTCATGCCGTTCTGTTCCAAGTATTGCGAGACCTCCTGCTTCCTTCACTCCGGGACCCAGCTTAATATCTGTACCCCTGCCCGCCATGTTTGTTGCAATAGTTACAGTTCCTGCTATACCTGCCTCCAGAACTATCTGGGCTTCTCTCTGATGAAGTTTTGCATTAAGTACATTATGCTTGATTTTTCTAAGCTTGAGCATCTTGCTTATCAGTTCGGATACCTCCACTGATGTTGTGCCTACAAGCGAAGGTCGCCCCTCCCCTACCAGCTTGGCAATTTCATCTATTACAGCATTGTATTTTTCACGTTTTGTCTTATAAACAAGGTCTTCCCAGTCATTTCTTATAACAGGTACATTCGTAGGTATTACAACTACATCAAGTTTATATATATCCCACAGCTCTCCTGCTTCCGTTTCTGCTGTTCCGGTCATACCTGCAAGTTTTGAGTACATCCTGAAATAATTCTGCAGGGTTACTGTTGCATAAGTCTGTGTTACTGCCTCAACTTTTACGTTTTCTTTTGCTTCTATTGCCTGGTGCAAGCCATCTGAATATCTTCTCCCTTCAAGAATACGTCCTGTCTGTTCATCAACAATCATAACCCTGTTATCCATTACAACATATTCAATGTCTTTATCAAACAGTGTATAAGCTTTGATAAGCTGATGAATAGTATGAACTCTTTCTGACTTAATAGAAAATTCTCTTAGCAATTCATTCTTCTTCTCTAACTTTTCTGATGATGATAATCCTAATTTCTCTAACTCAGCAATCTGGGAACCAATATCAGGTAGTATAAAAAAATCTGCATTTTCAGTATCTGTTGTTACAAGATCATAGCCTTTGTCTGTTAATTCTATTGAGTTGTTTTTTTCATCTATAACAAAGAAAAGCTGGTCATCTATGATATGCATGTTTTTTTCCTGCTCCTGCATAAAGAAATTTTGTGTTTTCTGAAGCAGTGCTCTTATTCCGGATTCACTTAAAATTTTGATAAGTGCTTTATTCTTTGGCAGACCTCTGTGTGCTCTTACTAATAATTCTCCAAGCTTTTTCTCAGTTTCATTATTTAAATCATTTTTTAATAAATTTCTTGCATCAGCAATAATATTGTTGACAAAGTTTCTTTGTGCATTATATAATTTTTCTACCTTGGGTCTTAGTTCAAAAAAATCATGCTCATCACCTTTTGGAGTAGGTCCTGATATAATCAAAGGTGTACGTGCATCATCTATCAATACTGAGTCAACCTCATCTACAATAGTATAATTATGCTTTCGCTGAACCAGCTCACTTGGGTTACGTGCCATATTATCTCGCAGGTAATCAAAGCCGAATTCACTATTGGTGCCATAAGTTACATCAGCAAGATAGGCGTTTTTCCTTTCATCTGAGTTTGGTTCATGCCTGTCTATACAATCCACCCTTAAACCATGAAACTCAAACAATACTCCCATCCATTCTGAGTCACGTTTTGCAAGGTAATCATTGACAGTAACTATATGTACACCTTTGCCCGGAAGAGCATTCAGATAAACAGGCAGAGTTGCCACAAGTGTCTTGCCCTCGCCCGTTCCCATTTCAGCAATTTTACCCTGATGTAAAACAATTCCTCCAATAAGCTGAACATT
>CAZMDE010000119.1:4235-7633 GCA_964564355.1 uncultured Bacteroidales bacterium
ATCGTAATGCACCATATCCCATTTTATAATATTACCCCCTGCCAACCATTGATTATGGTAATATGCTTTATCTCCCTTAATTTCTACATTTGCTTTTTTAACTGAAAGATCCTTGTCAAAGTCATTAGCTGTTACCTCTACATACTCATTCTCATTAAACCGCTTGGCAGTTTCTTTTATTACTGAAAAAGCTTCTGGTAAAATCTCATTAAGTATTTCTTCTATTTTCTCTGTTGCCTTTTTCTCAAGATTATCTATTGTTTTATAAATCTTCTCCTTTTCATCAATATCAATTTCTACTTCAGCTTCAGCTGTTGGATCAACTTTCTTTTGCAGTTCCTCTATTTCACTTTTTTCTACAGAAATATATTCAGAGATTCTGTTTTTAAATTCATTTGTTTTTGCTCTCAGCTCATCATTGGAAAGCTGAGATATTTGCTTATAAGCTTCAAGAATTTTATCTAGCTGAGGCTTAATTGCCTTTACATCTCGTTCAGATTTACTACCAAAAAATTTATTGAGTATATTAGCCATACTATATTAAAATTAGCAACTTTTTACTTTGTATAGTGTATCAAGTATCATGTATTATGATAATTAATAAAGTAATTAGATTAGAAATACAAAAGTATGATTTTTTAGGGGATATGACATTTATTAGTAATTACTAATTAGAAATTAGTAATTGTGCTTAGTATTCATCTTCATGAAAAAAGAAATCATCCTTTGTTGGATAATCAGGCCAAATATCTTCTATGCTTTCAAAAAGCTCTGTCTCGTCTTCAATCTCCTTGAGATTTTCAACAATTTCCGGAGGTTTACAAGTTCGAATAGCATAATCTATCAACTCTTCTCTTGTTGCAGGCCAGGGCGCATCTTCGAGCTTTGATGCCATTTCTAAAGTCCAATACATATGAAAATAATTGTTATGTACTATTTTTTTGCAAAACTAATCAAATTTAATTACCCTCACAAAAAAAATAATTTTATTTTATTTTTATAACCCGATAAAAATTGTAAGTTTTGCTGAAATATTTTGACACTTTTTGCTACGAACTCCGAACTCTCAACTCTCAACTCATTAAGAGAACATCTGAAGGTCGTAAAGTTTTTTATAAAAGCCATTTAGGGTTATAAGATAATTATGCGAACCATGCTCAACTATTTCTCCTTCATTAAGCACATATATTTCATCTGCATGTATGACTGTTGAAAGTCGATGTGCTATTACTACACAGGTTCTGTTTTTCATTACATTCAGCAATGCTCCCTGTACAAGACGTTCGGATTCCGAGTCAAGTGAAGATGTAGCCTCATCAAGTATAAGAATTGGAGGGTTTTTTTTTTTTTTTCTGGCAATGCTTATTCTCTGTCGCTGTCCGCCAGATAGCTTGCAGCCGCTATCTCCTATATTGGATAAATATCCGTTCGGCATCTGCTCTATAAATTCGTCAGCATTTGCAACCCTTGCTGCTTCTTTTACCTGTTCTTCACTGACATCAAGCTTGCCAAAAGCTATGTTATTAAAAATATTGTCATTAAATAGTATGGTTTGTTGTGAAACTATGCCCATTAGTCCTCTCAGATCATCAATGATAATGTCCTTTATAGGAATTCCATCAATCCTGATTTCTCCTTCTGTGCAGTCATAAAACCTTGGTAATAAATCAACAAGCGTGGATTTACCACTGCCCGAATGACCCACTATTGCTATAGTTTTCCCTTTCTCAATTTTTAAATTTATTTCCTTCAGGACAGGCTCAGTATTATAACTAAAATTAACATTAATGTATTCGAAAGAATGTTTAAAATCTTTCGCAGGTATTGCATCCTGTTTTTGCATAATAACTTCCTCTGCCTGTAAAACCTGTTCTATTCTTTCAAAGGAAGCTACTCCTTTCTGTATATTATAAAATGCTGTTGTAAATGATTTGGCTGGTGGAATTACCTGTGAAAATATTATTATATACATGATAAAGACCCCGGGGTCGAGAGGGTTGTCCGCTCTCAGTACAAGCTTGCCCCCGAACCATATTACAACTACAACCACAAGTGTTCCTAAAAACTCGCTCAGAGGATTAGCAAGGTCGCGCTTACGGTAAAGCCTGATAGCAGTCTTTGTATAGTCCTTATTTATCTCTCTGAACTTCTCATCTGTTATATCAATAGCATTAAAAGCTTTTATTATCCTTAGTCCGGATAAAGTTTCTTCTATAACTGCCAGGATATTGCCTAACTTTGATTGGGCTTTTACTGATGTACGTCTTAAACTTCTGCCTATCCTGCTTATTAAAAAACCTGTAATAGGTAGCAACAATAAAGAAAGCAACGTTAGATTGAAGCTTATTGCAAAAAGCACTGTAAGAAAAAATATAATGTTCAACGGGTCCTTTAATAGCGACTCAAGCGATGACAGAACTGACCACTCTATCTCTAAAACATCATTTGTCATTCTTGATATAATATCACCTTTCCGCTTTTCATTAAAGTAAGAGAGAGGTAATATCAATACTTTCTTATATATTTTATTCCTTATGTCTTTTACCACTCCATTACGTATTGGTGCCAGATAGAATATGCCGAGATACCTGAATAAATTCTTCAGAAAGAAAGCCAAAATAACTACAATACATAAGTAAAGCAGGGCTTCGCTCTTAGTATGCGTTGAAAGCAATCTCTGCATATAATAATTTAAATAATCTAATATTGCATCCTTGTTAAAATGAAATTCAGGCGTAGTAATAATTGGCTTTGTAGCTTTATCATATAGAAGTAGTTTTAAATATGGAACTACCATTGTAAGGGTCATCAGTGAAAATACAATAGACAGTATATTAAACAAAACATTCAGTAATGCCTGTATCCAGTATGGCTTTACAAATCTCAGTATCTTAAAAATATCCTTCATTAATCAGTTTTCAGTTATTAGCAACCAGCATTCAGTATTAAAATCTTAATTGATCATAATCATCAGTGTAATCAGTGTACTATTCAAAGTATCTCTGTGTTCTCTGTGTTCCCTCAGTGTCTCTCTGTGTAATAATTTTCTCTTCAAAATTCTATAATTCCAACATAATTGAACGGTGTTATTTTCTTTAACTCTGTTTTAACTGTATTTGTTATTTTAAGATTATCAATAAAACTATGAATTTCCCCTTTTGTTATATCTTCATTAGTTCTTGTCAAACCTTTCAAAGCCTCATATGGCTCAGGATAACCCTCGCGTCTCAGTATAGTCTGAATAGCCTCTGCAACTATAGCCCAGTTATTTTCTAAATCCTCCTTTAATTTATTCTCATTAAGCACCAGCTTATTCAACCCCTTTATTAAAGACTTATAAGCTATAAGGCTGTGAGCTAATGGTACTCCCAAATTCCTCAGAACAGTTGAATCTGTTA
>CAZMDE010000120.1:0-7511 GCA_964564355.1 uncultured Bacteroidales bacterium
CAAATAATTCCTGTACTTCATTTGGTATTTGAGTAATAAGCCATTGTTTTCGCTTATGATTTTTATAGGAATGTGTAATTGCATCGCTTCCAAAAAAATACTCACCAACTTCAGATTTATGATATAAATATTTACCACTTTTATTTTCTTTCAATTCAAAATTAATACCGTTGGGAAGAGGTTTACTCCATAATAGTCTGTGATATTTACGTAGTGTTGGACTGGCACTATCTGGGTCTCCACCATTTGCATCAGTGTAAAAATTAAAACTTGTATCTATTATTAAATTATTCATTTTTTATTAATTAACGTATGATGCTCCACATGCTTACACACAACGATTGTGTTTACGCCATATGGCGGTTATCTATTTTTTACGTTCTATGTTATTAATTATCAAATATATAATTTTAAATGTCTAGGATTATTCAATGGGCTTCTCGCTTGTTCCATTTCCTTTTTTGTTATACTTGTAATTATCCCGAACCAATATCAACACATAATCTTCAACAAAATTACAAATTATTTTCATTGATTATAAATAGATTTCTCATTTGGCATGCTACTTGTAGTAATTAATTTATAAATTTGTAGAATATTTAATACAAGAATATCAATGAGGAAAGTAAAATATTTCTTGATTATATTATTGCTCACTGTTAATTGCTCATTTCTCATTGCCCAGACCCAGCCCTCTACAAAAGCGTTTAAGTATTACCAGGAAGCGAAAGACCGTATAGACAGGAAAGAATATGCAGAAGCAGAGAAAGTTCTGAAAAAAGCGATAAAATCAGATGAAAAATTCGTTGAAGCTTATCTGATGCTTGGTGATGTAAATTATTACCAGGAATATTACAAGCTTGCAATTGTAAACTATAAAAAGGCTACGGAAATTGAGCCTGACAAATATCCCAGAACATATTATATAATCGGAAATATACACTATTCACTTGCCGAATACGAGGAAGCAGAGCAGAATTATAAAAAGTACCTGCAATATCCCGGAATAGAACAAGAAAATATAACAAAAGCAGAAAGGTACTTAAAGAATTGTGTATTTGCAATAGAGGCAATAAAGCATCCTGTTTCTTTTGACCCGAAGAATTTAGGAGCAGAAGTTAACAGCACACTGAATGAATATTTTCCATGCCTGACAGTTGATGGAAAAACATTGTTATACACAAGACTTATAGAAGATAATAAATCTAAAGATGGATGGAATGAGGATTTCTTTGTCAGTCATAATGAGAATGGTAAATGGAGTCAATGTGAAAACATAGGTAAGCCGATTAATACTTCTTACAATGAAGGCGCGCCGTCCCTTTCTCCTGACGGACAGATACTCATTTTTACAGCATGCGAGATATTCGGTGATTACGGACCCGGCAGGAATGGATACGGAAGCTGTGATTTGTTTTTTTCAATTAGATTTGGCAATAACTGGACTAACCCTGTAAATATGGGACCTCCAATTAATTCAAAGAATTGGGAAACACAGCCATCATATTCATCAGATGGAAAGACAATATATTTTGTAAGAGCTTCTATGGAAAAAAACAGGAGGAAGAACCAGGATATATATATGGCAGAGATTGGGGATGATGGTAAGTGGAAAAATCCTGTGAAGCTTAATGACAAGATAAATACTCCTGGCAGAGAAGAATCTGTTTTTATTCATCCTGATAATCAGACACTGTATTTTTCTTCAGATGGTCATGCAGGTATGGGCGGATTGGATATATATGTGTCTCACAGGGATAAGAATGGCGAATGGGGAGAACCCGTTAACCTGGGCTATCCTATTAATACAATAAAGGATGAGAACAGCTTTACAGTATCAGGAGATGGTAAGACAGCCTTTTTCTCATCTGACAGACCCGGAGGTTTTGGAGGTATGGATCTGTATTCATTTGACCTGCCTGAGCAATTCAGACCTTTGCAGGTTTCTTATATGAAAGGCAAAGTAGCTGATAAAGAAACCAAAAAGCCTGTTTATGCGAGGTTTGAGCTGATAGACCTTGAGACAGGCAGGACTGCTGTCAAGTCATTTTCCAATAGAGGTAACGGTGAGTTTTTGGTTTGCCTGCCTGTGAACAAGGACTATGCACTGAATGTATCTGCAGATGGCTATTTGTTCTATTCAGAGAATTTTAAATTTAAGAAAAGTGATTCTGTTAATTCAGCATTCAGCATTAAACATTCAGCATTAAACAAGGATGTATTATTAAGTCCTATAAAAGTGGGCGAAACAGTTGTGTTAAAGAATATATTTTTTGAAACCGCAAAATATGATTTATTGCCTGAATCACAGACAGAGCTTAATAAGCTAATAGACCTGCTTGCTAAGAATTCGAAAATGAAAATTGAAATAAGCGGACACACTGACAATATAGGCAAAGAAACAGATAATCAAATCCTGTCAGAAAACAGAGCTAAGGCTGTTTATGATTACTTAGCTTCACATAACATTTCTCCTGAAAGGATGACTTACAAAGGCTATGGCGATACAAAGCCAATAGACACAAATGATACGGAGCAGGGCAGAGCCAACAACAGAAGAACTGAGTTTAAGGTAATAGAAAATAAAATATAAATAAAGCAAATACTATGGTAACAAATGAAAGAATGAATTTAGTAGCTCCCTGCGGCATTGACTGCGGAGTATGTGAATTATTTATCTGCAGAGATAATTCCCTGCTGTATTCAGATTTATTATCTAAAGGAATTCCTGAAGATAAGATACCATGCGATGGCTGCAGAATTGTAAGGGGTATGTGTCCTGTAATAGAAGGCAAATGTGACACTTTTGTATGCAGAACAGAAAAAAGTGTTGATTTTTGCTATGATTGCGGAGAGTTTCCCTGTTCGAAGCTTAATCCTTCTGCAGACAGGGCTGATGTTCTGCCACATAACCTGAAAGTATTTAATCTATGCACTATTAAATGCAAGGGTATAGACAAATTTGTTGAAGAATCTCCTGCAATCAAGCAGAGATATTATAAAGGCAAGATGTCAATAGGCAAGGGTCCTGTTATATATTAGATTAATATTACAGGTATAGTATAGGTATGGTATAGGTATGCCATAGGTATGGATAATTAAAAATTAAATAAAACTTAACTATCCCAAAACTCTTATTGGTTTATCATTAAACTCATACAGGCATCCTATAGGCATCATCCAGGTCCCATCTCATATTAACACATAAGTTTTTATGTATTTTGCACACCCTATAATTTTAAAATCACAACCTTTTTCCTAAATTCTGACATAACTGTCCAAAATCCGGAAGATTATTTATAGATTGTTTATTTAACTTATTGCAATTTAAGATGTTGCAATATGTGGTAATTGGTTTGCTATATTATATTATACAAACCTATTTAATCAACAAATCTGAAAGGAGAAAGAAATGAAAAAACAAACACTCATAAACGGAAAAAAAGCAATCTTAAGCTTATCATTTTTAATGTTCATTTCTGTATTAACATTCTCACAGAATGACTTAGCTAAATATATCCCAGCACAGGGTCCTTCAGGAACAAACGCAAGCTTCACAATGCCTTCAGATGTTTATAATCAAAATGACATTAAGGAAGCTTTAGCTGCTGACTACAATAATAATGAAGGTCAGAACATTGCCAATATTTACTGTATCTCAACAACAAATACTGCTTTTAATCATACAAAGGTTTTAAGCGAACGTTTCAGCGGAATTAATCTTGACAATATTAAATATACAAACATTAATGGCAAATCATTCATCTTATCAGTATTAACATCAAAAAATGGCGAAACTGAATATAACATTAATTTTTCAGCACACAAAAACGGCAATACTTACTATATAAACAATGAGTGGAAAGAAACATCAAAAAACTTAAATGAAACTATACTTAATTTTCAGATATGGTCAGCTTCAGAAGAAACAACAAAAGCATTAGCAGAAAGTGTTTTATCAAACCTTATGAATGAAAGCAGTGTTGAGTATAATTCTAACGGAGCTGTTTATCCTGAAGTTTATGTAAAGAATGGTTTTTACAAGGGAGGCAATCTTTATCTTAACTTAAACAATAAAGCTAAAGCAACTACTTTTATTGTAAAAGGAAACTATACAGGAACAAAAGGAGAAAGCAATTCTTTCAGATATATGATTGTTAATGACACTACAAATATTGAGCAACTGATAGTTCCGGTTAATGATTTTAAAGAAATCAGCTTTTCTATAGCAAATAACAAGACTGAAGGAGTAGACTTTATATATTACAGCCTTGAATCTAATACGCTGACTTACCAAACCAACACTTCTGTTTTAAAGACCAATAATGAGCAATCATCATTTAACATTTATCCTGTTCCTTTTAATTCTTCAGCTACAATAAGCATTGACCTGAAGGAAAGCTCAAATGTTACATTAGAGGTTTATGATATGTCAGGCAAAAAGATAAGCTCACTTTTAGAAGGAAATGAAATAAACGGAAAAACAACTGTTACATTAAATGGTGACAATCTTAGTGAAGGAATCTATTTCTGCAAAATGACAGTTGGTAACAGCAGCTTTGTTAAGAAGATTGTTAAAAAAGGCAATTAAAAAACCTTACCACAAAGGAACAGGAAGTAAAATTAAATCGCAAATCAATTAATAGTTTCCGGTATATTTCCTGATAAACCATTCTGCAGAGAGCAGGGCGATGATAAGAAAGAAAACCCAGTAAAGATTTATAATGTCACTGAAGCGGAACTGAGTGTAAGAAACAGGCTTAATGTTCTCCTGCTTATTAATTGTTTCGGCAAGTTCAGATAACTGACGAGGATAGAACATTTTGCCATTATGTTTTTTGCTGATGTTATATAACAAGCTGTGGTCAGCAACAGTATTAACAGTTTCAATATTAAAGCCGGATATGCTAAACTCACCTTCTTTGTTGTAAACATTATCTCCAACTTTAACAGTAGCGAAGTATTTGTAAATTCCCTGCGGAAAGGCGCCTGCATCGAGATGGTAAGCATTGGTAGTTTTTGAGAATACGAATGGGAATTTTTTATTATCTTTATTTGAAATAGTCATATTAATATCAGGGTCATTAATTAATTCGTAGGAGTCGTTGAAAACTTCAGCATCAAAGCTGATAGGTTCGTTATCCATAAAGCTGTTAGGCGAGATGATGCGAAAACGGCTTTTATCAACTCTTATAGTCAGGTATTGCACAATTTTATTTATAAGCTGATTGAAGATGTCGTGATTATTTTTCTGTAAAAAGTTTGTCAGATTCCATTTCCAGATACCCTCTCCGGCAATAACTCCATTCCTGATATTGCCAGCCCTGTTGAATAATATTAAAGGTGTTTTTGTGGAAACAGTTCCGATTTTCTGGTACAAAAAGACATTAGAAGAGTTTTGAACTTTATAAGTACCAAAAGGGGAGAGAAGCGGGGGAAAAGAATTAATCATATTCCACAGGTCATTGCTGACGGTGAATAAAGGGAATTCAGGGTTTGAAACAGGCAGAGCTTCATTATAAGCGAGCCTGCTGTCAGGAATAGTAATGCCAGCTTTTAGGTTGTTAAATAAAGGCAGGCTGGAATTGTTTCCAATTATATACAATACAGGAGTTTCGGATTTTAGAATACTTGAAATGATAAGATATGCGGGGTCATTCACAGATGGAAGCTGGTGCAATATGACCAGGTTATAGTCAGCGATATTTTTATTGAAATCATTAATAATAAAAGCGTCTACCTGGTAATTAAGGTTTGATTCAAGCGCCTGGCGTATAGCTGAAATATCAGGATGCGGCGAAGAAGCAAGAATCAGGATTTTTTCTTTGTTGTTAAGAACTTCAATAAATATATCGGCAGTATTATTAGAAATGCTTATTTCGTCATTGACAGGAGATAAATTGATTTTAAGGAATTGAATGCCGGATTTTTTTGCTTCGAGCTGAACAGAAACCACCTGGTTAAAAAGGTCAGAGCTAATGTCAATATCTTTTGTAAAAACTGTTTCATTATTATTTGCAACAGTCAGCTTAGTTCTGCTTCCTTTGCATTTGTTGGCAGCAATAACAACTTCAACAGGAAATGTATTGCCTAAGTAAGCTGTTTTGTTATAATTGATTTTTTTAAGAATTATGTCTTTCCGGTAATTGGTATCGCCAAGAGCAACTGTGTAGATTTGGGAGCTAATATTTGCGGAAGCATAAAGCGGGTTTGTACCTTTGTTATAAATACCGTCAGTAGCAAGCACTATTGCCCCCACATTGCGGTTGCTGTATAAATTGTTAATTGTGCTGAAGAGGTCGGAGATGTCTGTCTGCTGTTCAGAAAAGATAGTTCGGGGTTCGGAGTTGGGAGTAAGGGGCACTCGTTGCAAACGAGCGCCAGCATCATAGACATTGGAGCCGAAAGTGTAATATTTTATATCAAAGTTTTTGCTCAATTTATCTTTGAATTCATCAAGCAATTTGAGATAATCTGTTTTATAAAAAGCAGAGTCTTTATTTGTAATTATTGATTTTGAATTGTCCTGGGCAATGATAATCACCGGCTTCTCAATATATCTGAATATAGTTTTCAGTAAAGGGGAAAGCAGCAGGAATGAAATTATAGTAACAGCAATAAGCCGCAGGGAAAACAGAATTCTTTTTAACCATTTTCCAATTTCCAGCTCCTTGCTCCCTGCTAAATAAAGAATATAAGCATACAGAGCGCCAAGCAGAATGCAAAAGATTATAAACCAAAGCGGGTATTCAGAAACTATGTTAATCAATTTACGATTTTAGATTTACGAATTAAGATTTAAAATAAAATTATTAATCAGGGGGCAAAAATAATCCCAATTTTAATGTAATTTAAGAATAATTGTTTTAATTACATTAAATTAATTGAATATTTTCTTATTTTTGTGTATTCGTTTAAACTTTTAAGACATGAAAACAGTAATTGTCAAATCTGTTTGCTCAACTTTATTTATTTCATTTTTATTTTTAATAAGCTATAGCAAGGCAAGTGAGAAAGCTACAAAAATGAAACCAGAGCCAAAGACTTTTGCCTCTGTGAGGCATGCAATAAATGCAGAAAAGATGGCGTATAATTATTATATAGCATGCGCGAAACAAGCTAAGGATGCAGGCAGCAAGAGCATTGCAAATACTTATGAGGTTATTGCCAAACAGGAAAATGAGCATTATTTGAGATTCAAAGACATTGCAAGGAGAATGAAAATTAAGTATGTTGAGGACGATATTGTTGTTCCAATGTATACAATCCTTGAAAATGTTAATAAATCTGTAGAAATAGAAATAAATGAGTCAAGCATATATGATGAAGCTTTTAAAACTGCATTAAAGGAAAGGTATAGATATGCAAGAAAATCATTTGAGTGGGCTTTGGATATGGAAAAATTGCACATAGAAGCTTTTAAGAATCTCCTTACTAAACTTAGTGAATGATAATATAATACTAACCAGCTAACAAGATGATTAAAATCAAAAAATTAAAAAAGCTATAAC
>CAZMDE010000121.1:0-7480 GCA_964564355.1 uncultured Bacteroidales bacterium
CTACTAAGATACAGGCTTGTTAATATTATAATAATAGTGATATTAACCGGCTTTATGTTATATAATGCTCTCAATGTGCAGCTATGTTATGAACTCGCACGCATGTTACCTTGGAAACATAAAGCAAGTGTGGAGTATGAAGATTTTAAAAAGATTTTTGGCGAGGATGGAAATTTATTTGTTGTTGGCATTAAGAATGACAATATGTTCAAGCTGGAAAATTTTAATGACTGGTGTGAGATTACAAAACAAATTAAGAATCTTGACGGGATTGAAGAGATAGTATCAATTTCCAGAGTTCTTAATGTCGTAAAGAATGACAGCACAAAAAGATTTGAATTCAGTAGGATATTTAAGGGCATTCCGTCAACACAGGCAAAAGTTGACAGTATTAAGAATGTGATAAACTCGCTTCCTTTTTATAAAGGCTTCCTTTATAATCCCAAGACAAATGCTTATCTAATGGCCATCACTCTGAATAAAAACAAGCTGAATGATAAAAGCAGATATGAATTGCTGAGTAAGGTTGAAGATATTGTTAATGGATATTGCCTAAAACATAATGTTGAAGCACATTATTCAGGTCTGCCATATATTAGAACAATTATAACAGAAAAAGTAAAAACTGAGCTCAAGGAGTTTATTGTAATATCATTTATTATTGCAGCTATAATCCTGATAATTTTCTTTAATTCTCTGAACGTAGTTTTGGTATCGCTTGTGGTAGTTGTTTTCAGCGTTATATGGTCTCTGGGAACAATCTCCTTGCTCGGTTATAAGATTACGATACTTACCGGTGTCCTGCCGTCCTTATTAATAATGATTGCTATTGAAAATTGTATATATGTGCTTAATAAGTATCACCAGGAGTTTAAGTTTCATGGTAACAAAATAAAAGCCTTATCAAGGGTTATTCAAAGGATAGGCTTTGCAACATTAATGACAAATGCCACAACTGCTACAGGTTTTGCAGCTTTTATATTCACTTCAAGCATAATACTTAAAGAATTCGGTATTGTTGCTTCTATTAATGTAATGATTGAGTTTTTCCTGACTTTCACTTTAATACCAATTATTTTCAGCTATTTGCCTCCTCCCAAAGAAAAACATATCAGGCATCTTGACAACAGATTGCTTAAAAGAATAACAGACTGGATTATAAACATTGTTGTAAATAGAAGAAGAATTATTTATGCAACGGGAGTATTTATAGTATTAGTTAGTATCTATGGTGTCACTAAAATGCGTACATCAGGAAAAATTACAGATGATATACCTTCAAATGACCCTGTTTATAAAGATTTAAAATTCTTTGAAAATAATTTTCACGGTGTTATGCCATTTGAAATATCTATTGATACTAAAAAGAAGAATGGCGTTATGAATCTTGCTACAATTCAGAAAATTGATAAGCTTCAAAAGGAAATTGAAAAATATCCTGAATTTACGAAGCCGATGTCTTTGGCTGAGCTTGTGAAATTTGCAAAGCAGGCATTCTATCACGGGAAAACTGAGAAATACAAACTTCCGGATAATATGGAAAAGGACTTCATTTTGTCTTATTTCCCTACCAAGGTAGAAGGCAAAAGAAATGTGCTTCATTCTTTTATGGATAGTACAAAGCAATATACCCGCATTAGTGTTCAGGTTGCTGATGTTGGGATGAAGGAAATGAACAGATTGCAAAATAGCTTAAAACCTAAAATAGATTCAATTTTTAATCCTGAGAAGTATAATGTGGTAATGACCGGAAACAGCATTGTTTATGCAAAAGGTACAGAATTTCTTATAGGGAATCTGATAGAAAGTGTTCTTATGGGTGTTTTAATTATTTCTTTATTAATGGCGCTTGTCTTTACTTCTCCAAGAATAATTCTGATAGCAATTGTTGTAAATGTTATCCCATTGTTTATTACTGCTGCTATTATGGGTTTTACTTCGATACCTGTAAAGCCGTCAACATTAATTGTATTTAGTGTTGCATTGGGTATTTCGATAGACAATGCTATTCTTTTTCTGTCAAAATACAGACGGGAGCTGAAAATATTAGAAGGCAATATAAAATTGTCTGCTATAAACTCATTAAAAGAAACCAGTATCAGTATGATTTACACATCTGTAGTGTTTGTATTTGGTTTCGGAATATTTATTATTTCAGATTTTGGAGGAACTCAGGCTCTCGGAATGTTAATTTCCTTAACTTTGTTCATTGCTTTATTCTTTAATATTTTGGTGCTTCCATCTCTATTATTGAGTGTTGATAAGAGAATTAGCATGGCAGAACTTAAGAGTCCGATTATAGATATAAATGAAGATGTTGAAAATGAAACAAATGAACTAATGAACCAATAAACAAATATATGAAAGGAATAATTCTTGCAGGAGGTGCTGGTACTAGGCTACATCCGTTAACACTTGCCCTCAGTAAACAGATGATGCCAATATATGATAAACCTATGATATATTACCCACTATCTGTACTGATGATGGCTGATATTTCTGAAATATTAATCATTTCAACACCTTATGACCTTCCTCATTTTGAAAAACTTTTAGGTGATGGAAAAGACTTGGGATGTTCTTTCAGCTATGCAGTTCAGGAAGTACCAAATGGACTTGCAATGGCATTTACTATTGGGAAGGAATTTATTGGTAAGGATAAAGTAGCTTTGATATTGGGGGATAATATTTTCTATGGAGCTGGATTACAAAATATTTTACTTGAAAATAACAATCCAGACGGTGGAGTTGTCTTTGCTTATCAGGTTTCCGACCCCGAAAGATATGGGGTAGTTCAATTTGATAATACCAACAAAGCTCTATCAATTGAGGAAAAACCTAAACAACCTAAGTCTAACTATGCTGTACCTGGATTGTATTTTTACGATAACTCGGTAGTTGAAATTGCTGCTAATATTAAGCCAAGTAATAGGGGGGAATACGAAATCACAGATGTTAACAAATATTACCTTAATCAGGGAAAATTAAAAGTAGGTAAGCTTAGCAGGGGAATTGCTTGGCTTGATACAGGCACATTTACTTCTTTGTTGCAGGCTGCTCAGTTTGTTCAGGTAATAGAAGAAAGACAGGGGCTGAAAATTGGCTGCATTGAAGAAATTGCTTATAGAAGAGGTTTTATCAATAAGGAGCAATTAAAGAAATTAGCCCAACCTCTTTTAAAGAGCGGATATGGAGATTACTTAATGAAATTAGTAAATAACGAAGAATTATAATTTGTAAATATTGATAATGAGTTTTATTTAAGACTTAACTTTATACATTTAATATTATGAGAAATATTTTAGTCACTGGTGGTGCAGGATTCATTGGTAGTTGCCTTGCAGAAAAATTGATTCATGACCCGGAAAATTTCGTTGTAATAGTTGATAATTTATCTACTGGTTACAAAAGAAACTTACCTAAAACACACAAGGATAACTGGGTGTTTATAAAAATGAATGTGAACAATTACAGAGATATTTCAGAAGTTGTTCACACATTCAAATTTGAATACATATATCATTACGCAGCAATGGTTGGTGTTAAAAGGACACAGGAAAACCCTGTTAAAGTGCTTGATGATATACATGGAATTGAGCATATTTTAAATTTGTCTAAGAACTCCCGGGTTAAAAGAGTGTTTTTTTCTTCTTCTTCTGAAGTTTATGGTGAACCAATTGAATTACCTCAAAATGAAGATACAACTCCTTTAAATTCAAGAATACCTTATGCTGTTGTGAAAAATGTAGGTGAATCTTTTCTTAAATCATTTTATAAGGAATTTGGTCTTGAGTATACAATATTCATGTTTTTCAATACCTACGGACCAAAGCAGAGCAAGGATTTTGTTATGTCACGTTTTATTGCTATGGCTTTAAAGGATAAGGATATTACTATTTATGGTGATGGCTTACAGAAGAGGACATTCTGCTATGTAGAAGATAATGTTGATGCATGTCTTCAAGCTGCTAATAACAATATGTATGTTAATGATGTTGTAAATATTGGCTCTGATTTTGAAATTTCTATGCTCGACCTTGCTAAAAAAATTATTAAATTAACTAACTCAAAATCTCGTATTGTTTACCTGCCAGCATTAATGGAAGGTGATATGTTGAGGCGTTTTCCTGATATTGTGAAAATGAAGAATCTTCTTAAAAGAGATTTGCTTCCTATTGACGATGGTATAAAAAAGGTTTTAGCCGATCAGCACTTTACTACTAATTTGTAATTTATTTAGAAATTAATCTTCAAATCTTTGAATCCATTAGTATGCATTCTGTTGAGTTTATTCAAGACCGGATAAAACAAGCTTTTACAGAATTAAATTTCTGCAGGGAACCGAAAGAATTATACGAACCTATTGATTATTCTATTAAAATTGGTGGTAAAAGAATCCGGCCTATACTCACTCTTTTATCATGCGATCTTTTTAATGGTGATATTGAAAATGCTTTGTATCCGGCAATTGGTGTTGAACTTTTCCATAATTTTACTTTGCTTCATGATGATATTATGGACAAAGCTCCTTTAAGAAGAGGCAAGGAAACTGTTTTTAAAAAATGGAACCAGGATATAGCAATACTTTCCGGTGATACTTTATTTGCTATTGCTTATCAGAATATTTGTAAGGCTAAACCCGAATATCTAAAGAGTATTCTTGATGAATTCAGCAATTCTGCTATTAAAGTTTGTGAAGGGCAACAACTTGATATGAATTTTGAAAGCAACCATGATGTTACTATTTTTGATTACATCGAAATGATTAAGCTTAAAACTGCTGCTCTCATTGCTGCAAGTCTTAAAATTGGTGCTATAATCGGGAAAGCTGATATTAAAGATGCTGAAAATATTTACAAGTTTGGTGAAAATATAGGAATAGCTTTCCAGATTATGGATGATATGCTTGATGTATATGGTGATATTGATAAGTTTGGTAAGAAAAATTGTGGAGATATACGGACTAACAAAAAAACATATCTTTATCTCAAAGCCTTTGAACTTGCTAAAGATGAGATTCTTGAAAAGCTAAACTATTTCTATGGCAATAATGTAACTGATTTTGAAGAAAAGGTGCAGGGTGTTAAGGATATATATATGACTTTAAATGTTAAAGATTTTGCCCTTAAAGAGATTGATAATTATTATTTCAAAGCATTAAAATGCCTTGATCTGGTAAGTGTTGCAAGTGAAAGGAAAACTGAGCTTAAGAACTTTTCTAAAAAACTAATGGGGAGAGATTATTAATTCATTTTGATTTTAGTTGACTTGGATTTCCTGATTAATATCATCACACCTGCAATTATAAAAGGAATACTTAAGAGCTGACCTAAGTCAAGAGGAAGTGTATTTTCAAATCCTACCTGAACTTCCTTGAAAAATTCTAATATAAAGCGAACGGAAAACAATGCTATTAAAAAAATTCCGAATATAATTCCTTCCTTGGGTTTGCCGTCTTTGTTGTAGTAATACTTAATCAGAAATAAGAAAATCAATAAGTAACATAATGCTTCATAGATTTGAGTCGGATGTCTTGGTTCATCAGTTGCGCGGGTGAAAATAAATGCCCAGGAAACATCAGTAACCTTCCCGAATATTTCAGAATTCATTAGATTACCAATTCTTATAAAAAAACCTCCAAGGGCAATTACTATTACCATCCTGTCTAATGTCCACAAATATGAAAGCTTATTCCTTTTGGAGAATAGATATAATGCAATTAAAATTCCTATTGCTCCTCCATGGCTCGCAAGTCCTCCTTCCCATATTTTAAGTATTTCAATCGGATGGCTTAGGTAATACCCCGGTTCGTAAAACAAACAATGACCTAACCTTGCCCCAATCACTGTTCCAAAAAACATGTATGTTAACAGAACGTCAAGTAATCCGTGAGGTACTTTTTCTTTTGTGAAAAATTTAGCCATTATCAAATAACCAAACAGAAAAGCAAGTGCAAATAAAACCCCGTACCACCTGATTGCAAAACTTCCTATCCTGATTATTTCAGGATTTACATTCCAGGTTATAAAAGCAGTTATTATTTCATTTCTCATCGTTCTTGGCTCTTGGCTCTTCGCTCTTCGCTCTTCGCTATTTAGCTATTCATTGAAATTAGAAACTCTTCATTTGATTGTGTGAATTTCATTTTTTCTTTAAGGAATTCCATAGCTTCTAAAGGATTCATATCTGCTAGGTGATTACGTAATATCCATATTCTTTGTAAAGCTTCCTTATCAAGCAATAAATCATCTCTGCGGGTGCTTGAAGCAACTATATCTATAGAAGGATATATTCTCTTATTTGAAAGTTTTCTGTCTAATTGAAGCTCCATGTTTCCTGTTCCCTTGAATTCTTCAAAAATTACTTCATCCATTTTTGAGCCAGTGTCAATTAGTGCAGTTGCTATGATTGTTAATGAGCCTCCATTCTCAATCTTTCTTGCTGCTCCGAAGAATCGTTTTGGTTTTTGAAGTGCATTTGATTCAACCCCGCCGGATAAAACCTTACCTGATGCAGGAGAAACTGTATTGTATGCTCGTGCAAGCCTTGTTATTGAATCAAGCAATATCATCACATCATGTCCGCATTCTACCAGGCGCTTTGCTTTCTCAAGAACTATATTGGCTATCTTAACATGACGTTCTGCAGGCTCATCAAATGTAGATGATATAACTTCTGCTTTAACGCTTCTTGCCATATCTGTGACTTCTTCAGGACGTTCATCAATCAACAATATCATTAAATATACTTCAGGGTGGTTGTAAGCTATAGCATTTGCTATTTCTTTAAGCAGAACAGTTTTCCCTGTTTTTGGCTGCGCAACTATTAATCCTCTCTGACCTTTACCTATTGGAGTAAACATATCTATTACTCTTGAAGATGTTGTTTCCAGGGGGTGACCTGTTAGCCTAAGCTTGTTTTCTGGAAACAATGGTGTGAGAAAATCAAATGGTATTCTATCCCTCACTTTATCAGGGTCAAGACCATTTATTTTTTCAATTTTTACTAATGGAAAATATTTTTCACCTTCTTTGGGAGGCCTTATTACACCCTCAACTGAATCACCGGTTTTTAATCCAAATAGCTTTATCTGTGATTGTGATACATATATATCATCAGGAGAATTCAGGTAATTATAATCTGATGACCTTAGAAAACCATAACCATCTGTCATAATTTCAAGGACACCTTCACTTGTTACAAAGCCATTTAACTCAGAAATAATCTCAGAACTTTTATTGTCTTTTTGCCAGGGCTTATCTATTTCGCTTCCTTTTTGAAGCCTGTCAGGTCTTCTTCTTTTTTCAAAAGGCTTTCTAAATTCTCTCTGGGGTTCACTTTCAGTGCCTTCTTCAGTAGGAGGATTTTGGCTTTCCGTTACTTCAGTTTTAATTTCCTCATGGGTCTCCTCATTATTTGACTGAATTGGAGCGCTTTGCTCTGTGTCAAATGGTAATTCAAAATCCTTCTCAGGTTCAGG
>CAZMDE010000122.1:0-5301 GCA_964564355.1 uncultured Bacteroidales bacterium
GATGCAGATTCTTATTTGACCGGAATTGGAATTTCAACAAGAAAGTATGTAAAGTATAAATATATTTTTAATTTCGTAATTACTGAATATGTTCCTGTTGGCAAAGTTTATGGTTTGACATTAGGTTATGTTGATAATAGCTATTCAAATCGTTTATATTTGGGCTTAAGATATTCTTTTGGTGATTATATTGAATGGGGCTATCTAAGCTCCAGCTTTGAATACGGGACTTTTTTAAGCCCAAAACATATGCAGCAGCGCGTAATTACTGCAAGTGCGAATTATTTTACACATTTGTTTAAGCTGGGAAGCTGGAAGTTCAGGCAGTTTGTGAAACCACAAATTACGATAGGAATTAACCGATATCCCGGGGAAAGCATAAATATAAATAATGAAAACGGTATACGGGGTTTTATAAGTCCATCTTTAAAGGGTACAAAAAAAGTCCTTTTAACTATGCAAACGCAATCATATGCTCCCTGGAATGTTTTAGGTTTCAGGTTTGGTCCCTTCTTTAATTTTTCTCTTGCAACTCTTGGTAATTCATCAACAGGTTTCAGCAAAAGCAAATTATTTTCACAATTCGGCTTAGGGATATTAATCAGAAATGATTACCTGGTTTTTAACTCTTTTCACTTGTCACTTTCATTTTATCCTATTATTCCCGGAACCGGTAAGGATATTTTCAAAGCAAATTCTATTAATATAACAGATTTGAGTTTCAGGGATTTTCAATTAGGTAAGCCTGCAACAGTTGGATATCGTTGATACAATAATATCGTTATAAATTACTCAAAGACTTTTCAGCTTGTCTAATATTTCTGATTCTGTGGCTGAAGTGAGCGTAATGTTTATTTTCAGTCCGCTTGTAATAATATAATCCTTCATAAAATAAAAATATGAAACACCATTCAGGTCTTCTCCTTTTGCAAGTGCAAAAACAGTTATAGGTTCACCTACAGGCATATTATTTGCTGTAAATGAGTAAAGCCGCATAACTGAATGTATGTTTTTAAAAATAACATATAAATCAATATATTGAGTTCCTGTTATTGAAGTATCAGCCGCAAAAGCAATATCAGTTTTATCAGGATAATTGTAAAATGCATCGCAATTAATCCAGCCAAGCTTAGCAATTTGAAACCAGTAATTTGTGTTTGGAAATGAATTTGTCACAGAGTCAGTATTAAATAAATAGTCAGATGTATTTAATACATTATCATTCCAGTCATTTGTAGAGCCTTTTGTAAAACCATAAAAAACAGTCATCTCAGGGTCTTTTATTTTAGCAGGCATTATAAGATTAAGCCCTTTCCCTGATTTAAGAACAAGCTCCCTGTTATTTTTGAAGGCAGTGACTTTAATCTCTCCTCCTGATTTCAGTATCTTATTCTGTGCGACATTAGGCAATTGAGCAAGTATCATATTTTGGATGCTGTATGCCTCAATAAGCTTCAGTGTGAAAGGATAAGTAATATCTTTCCGCGTATCTCTGAACATAAAAAGAGTTTTAGAAATGTGAAAGATTTTCGTGCCATCTTTTCCTCTTATAGTATCTCCGTGAATTGAGTCTATAATAAAAGATTGTTCTTCAAGGGCATTGTTCTTGTAAAATGCATCTGTAGAGCCAAGTGTGATCCCTGTATCATCCTTTGTCCTGTCTTTGGTGCAGGATACAGAAATCAACAAAACCAAAGATGTCAATAAAATAAAGGTGTTATTTGCAATTTTCATAAATCTAAAACAATTAAGTTTGAAATTATTATTTATTAATAAGCCGGGCATAAATCTCTCTGCCTTGATTTACTAATCCTAAAGCAACTGCCGAATCTTAATATTATACCGAACTCTAACGAGCCTTCTTCCCATTTGGTATTATATCTGTATTCTAAGAAAGGATTAAGACATCCTGAATTAAATAATAATCCAAGTCCAGCTTCAGCAACAACATTTTCTTTTTCAGCGAGCTTATTGTGAAATTCACTGCTGTTAATCCATTTGTTATAATAGGCTCCTGCAAAAATGTAAGGAATTAACAGATTGGAAACAGGCATATGAATATCCAGATCCGCTCCTGCGTAATATTCATTAACTTTATTAAATTTTGCAAAATAAGAGAAATGCGGAGTTAAATAAACCCTGTTTGAAAAAGGTATCAGCAATCTCACATCAGGAGCAATTCCTTTGGTTTTAAAATTATATATGCCGCCTGCACCTATGGCTAAACGACCTAAATAAGATTGAGAATATAATTCCCTGCCTGTAATAATCAATAAAAACAGAACAAATATTTTGCTGATATAAAAGGTATTTACTTTCAATGGATAATTTTTGTGTTCAGGCAAAAATACAAATTAATTTTAATTCGTATTTAGTGTCTGTCTATAATGTTTAAGATTTGCAAAATATGAAACATTTAATTTTTACTTTGTGTAACTTTACGTAACCCTTTGTGTACTTTGTGGTTAAGTTTTTATTTATTTTATCCATGCAACAAAGTCATTGTTAATTGCTCAATGTTCTTTTGCCTGGTTCCAGAAAACATCCATTTCCTCAAGAGTCATATTTTTGAGGGATTTTCCTGATTCTTTGGCTTTTTGTTCGATATAATTAAATCTCTTAATGAATTTCTTATTTGTTTTTTCAAGAGCATCCTCAGGGTTAACATCTATGAAACGTGCGTAATTGATTAAGGAGAAAAGAAAATCACCAAATTCCTGTTCAGTTTTTTCTTTATTTTTATTCTCAACTTCATGTTTGAGCTCATTCATTTCCTCTATTACTTTTTCCCATACCTGGTGTGGGTGCTCCCAGTCGAAACCTATTCCTCGCGCTTTCTCCTGTATCCTGTAAGCTTTTATCATTGCAGGCAAAGCCGAGGGAACTCCTGACAGGGTTGTTTTATTTCCTTCTTTAAGCTTAATTTTCTCCCAGTTTTGCTTTACTTCATTATCGTCTTTTACCACAACATCTGAGAAAATATGAGGATGACGGTTAATTAATTTCTCTGTTATTGATTCTATTACGTCAGTAATATCAAAGCTATTTGTTTCGGAAGCTATCTTTGAATAGAAAACAATATGAAGAAGCAGGTCGCCAAGCTCTTTCTTGATTTCATCCATGTTTTCGTCAATAATTGACTCCGAAAGCTCATAAACTTCTTCAATTGTCAGATGACGGATGCTTTCAATAGTTTGTTTTTTATCCCATGGACATTTAGCCCTCAGCTCTTCCATTATATCTAATAAGCGCCCGAAAGCGACAAGTGGCTTTTCCATAATTGATTTATCAGATTTGTCAGATTGAATTATTTTGATACTCGTGTCTTGATATTATTTATCCATTTCAGCTATCAATTCATCTGTGAGTTCAAGGGTATGATAAACATTTTGAACATCATCATCCTCCTCAATCATGTCAATCAGTTTAAGAACCTTTTTTGAATCTTCAACGCTTAATGTGATAGTTTCTTTAGGGATGCGTTGTAGTTGTGCGTTTTCAGGCTGGATTTTCATAGATTCGAGCTTTTTCATCATAGGACCGAAATTCTCCATGCTTGTAATGATAGTAAAGTAACCATTTTCATGCGTTATATCGTCAGCTCCGGCATCAATTATCTCCATTTCAAATTCATCTTCCTTCAGATTTCCTTCAGGAACAGTAAAAACTCCTTTATGGTCAAAGACAAAGTTTAATGAGCCTTTAGTGCTTAATGCTCCGCTGAACTTAGTGAAATAGGAACGTATATTGCTCAGGGTGCGCTGCTGGTTGTCTGTCAGGCATTCGGCAAATATTGCTATTCCATGACTGCCATAACCCTCATAATTAGTTTCTGTAAAGTTAGCAGCATCCTTGTTAGATGCTTTGTTAATAGCCCTTGTAACATTATCTTTCGGCATATTAGCTCCCTTGGCATTAGAAATAGCCAGGCGCAAACGCGGATTGCTGTCAGCGTCTGTCCCGCTTTCTCTGACAGCTATGCTTATTTCCTTTATTATTTTAGAAAAGATCTTAGACCTTTTAGCATCAGTTGCACCTTTTTTGCGCTTAATGGTTGACCATTTATTGTGTCCTGACATATAGTTAGATGTTAGAAGTTAGAAACTAGATATTAGATAAATGAATATGATAATTTGATACAAAAGTAAAAATATTTTCTTAATCAAAACAAATTAAGATTTGAGATTTAGGATATTAGACACGATAATAATAAAATTGAGGAGGGGAGAGGTAAGCTTTAAGGTGCGGATCCCTTCCGTTTTGCTTATTTTCCTTCATTTTTCTCTTGCGGAAAATGTTATCATACCAGCGTTTCAGGAAAAACTTAGATTTACCCTCGTTCTGCGACTTTCTGAAAGTGCTTTTCATCATTTTCTTAGTTTCCTTTGATTGCATGTTATAATGGTTTTTGAGAGCTTCCTTGTATTTTTCCTCAGCCTCTTTCTTCCTTTCAGCCTTCAATTTCTCAAGGTATTGCTCTTTTTGTCTCGGGGTTTTCCTTGATTGCCCCGACAGCAATAGAGGAAGCATAAATGCAATTAACAATGAGCAATGAATAATTAATGTTTTTTTCATATTTCTAAATACTATCGGCTTTAATAAAACGGTGTAAAAATAAATAATATTACTTTAACAGTTTAAATCTATGTAACTATTAAAATATTAATTTTACATGTTCGTTTAAAGATTTACGATTAAATTGCTAATGCTTATAAAGAATAGATTAATTTTTTTTCTGATTTGCCTGGCAATAGTGTTTTCAGTCAGTAATTGCAAGAAGGATAAGTCTTCTAAAGATGGAAATGCTTATGTCAACTTTTATATTGATGTTAGTTCAACTCAATACATGACTCTGAATAATATAGGGGGTTATGTGTATGTGACAGGCGGAGCGAACGGAATAATCATTTACAGGTTGGGAAATGAGGATTACCTGGCATTCGACAGGACATGTACTTTAAGATCTGACAGTTGCCAGTTATTAACAGTTGATAAATCAGGTTTATACATTGTTGATATTAAGTGCAAATCTAAATTCATCATACTTGACGGAACTCCAGATGCTAAAAGCCCTTCCCAGGTTCCTTTGTTAAGATATCACACAGCTTTTGACGGGCAGAATCTGCATATTTATAATTAGAAATTGTGAAAAAGCTGTGAATAATTTTTTTGTAGTATTATAAATAAAAATAGTAGGTTTGAACAAAATTTAAAAATGAATTATGGAATCATTTGACGAAGGCATTAAGTTTGTCAAATATATATTAGAAGAAGTTGGCGAATATAAAATTTACATCTATT
>CAZMDE010000122.1:5401-7478 GCA_964564355.1 uncultured Bacteroidales bacterium
AAGTTTGTCAAATATATATTAGAAGAAGTTGGCGAATATAAAATTTACATCTATTATGATGATTTTGATGAAATGAAATTTAAGGCAGAGCTGAAAAATGACTTGAACTTTTCTGAGAATTGTTATTATTTAAAAGATAATCCGCCTGCTTTTGCCGGTTCTGAAAAAACATTGCACCTGTTTTTTGAAAGGACAAGGTTTTATGGTATTAATACAGATGGTTCAGCTCATCATTTCAGGCTCGGAGTTGTTCTGCCTGTAAATGTTATAGAATTTTTAACAAATAAATATTCACACTTTGAATTGATGGGAAACAAGAGGCTTGAGTCTGGTTTGCAGAATAAAGTGTTTTATATAGAACTGATGATTAAAGAAGCAGCTAAGAAATAATGGAGAATGAGCTAATTTGATAATTTGATAATGTGCTAATTAAAACAAATAAATTTTAATATATAACTTTTAACTTAGAAAATGTTTACAAAAGAAGACCTTCGGCTAATACAGGGAAAAGGTATAGACATAAAAACCATAGAAAAACAACTGGAAAATTTTAAAAAAAGTTTCCCTTTTATTAATCTTATTGCGCCTGCCACTATAAAAGACGGGATAAAAAGATTACGCAAGTCTGATTTAAAATTATTCTCAGACATTTATCAGAAAGAATCAGTCAATTACAGTACTCTCAAATTTGTTCCTGCATCAGGCGCAGCAACAAGGATGTTCAGGGATTTTATTATCTTTAAGCATAGTCTCGACCTTTTGAGTAAGGACGAATCACCTGTATTGCCTGATGTGATAAGAGAGTTTTTTGAAAATATTGAAAAGTTTGCTTTTTATGATGACCTCAAGTCAGCATTGTTAAAAGACGGTTATGATATAAATAAATGCCTGTTTGATAAAGATTACAAAATAATTTTTGATTATCTGCTGTATGATAAAGGTTTAAACTATTCCAAACTACCAAAGGCTTTGTTGAAATTTCACAATTATGAAGATGGCGCTCGTATGGCATTTGAGGAGCATCTGGCAGAAGGGGTAATACATAGTATTGATAAGGATAATATTGTAAATATTCATTTTACTGTGCCTGACGAAAGTTACAGTGATTTTCTCCTGGAAGCCGATACCGCTAAGACAAAGTATGAAACTAAATATGGCGTTAAATACAACCTGTCTTTCTCTGTTCAGAAACCTGCAACTGAAACAATAGCTGTGGATTTGAATAATAATCCTATAAGGGAAAAGGATGGAAGCCTGGTTTTCAGACCCGGAGGGCATGGAGCACTGATAGAAAACCTTAATGATTGCGAAAGCGATATAATTTTCATTAAGAATGTTGACAACGTGGTTCCCGATTCATTAAAAAACACTACTTATGTTTATAAAAAAGCATTGGGAGGTATGTTAATTGATTTGCAGCAGAAGTTAACTCAATACCTTGAAATGCTTGAATCAAATGACGCAGAAGAAGATACTTTAAAAGAGATAGAAAAATTTTCAGAAAAGTATTTGAATCTCAGGATTGATGAGGATTATAAAAAATATTCAAATGTAAATAAAATCAATTATTTGTATTTTCTATTGAACAGACCTATCCGTATCTGTGGCATGGTAAGAAATACGGGAGAGCCGGGTGGTGGTCCTTTCTGGATAATGGAAGAGTCAGGTGCTGTTACAATGCAGATTGTAGAAGCCTCCCAGGTTGATTTCGAAAGCAATACGCAGCGTAAAATTTTTAAACGCTCAACTCATTTTAATCCTGTTGATATTGTTTGCTTTGTCAGGGATTATAAGAGGAAAAAGTTTAATCTTACTGAATATATTAATGAGTCTACAGGTTTCATTTCTATAAAATCAAAAGACGGTAAGGATATTAAAGCACAGGAACTGCCTGGTCTATGGAACGGAGCGATGGCAGACTGGATTACTCTTTTTGTTGAAGTTCCTTTAATCACTTTTACTCCTGTCAAAACAGTAAATGACCTGCTGAGACCGGAACATCAGACAGCAATAAGCAATTAACAATTAACAATTAGCAATTAACAATTAGCAATTAACAATTAACAATTAGCAATTA
>CAZMDE010000123.1:0-7461 GCA_964564355.1 uncultured Bacteroidales bacterium
ATAAATAAATATATCGTGTTACGAAATTAAAATTAGTAATATTTTGATTGCAAAAATAATTAATTTTTACAAATAGAAATTTTTTAAAGTGCGTATATAAATTTTAGTTTAATTTTGTGGCACCCATTTATAAAATAATAACACTATGCAGGTAAGTCGTTTTGGCGTTTCGCTTGAAGAGCATTTGCTCAAAGCTCTTGACTCTCTAGTTCAGAAGAATCATTACCCTAACCGTTCCCAAGCTATACGTTTTCTTATTCAGAAGAATCTTGTTGAAGATAAATGGAAAGAAAACAAGGTTGTTGCCGGGGCAATTGTCATAGTATATGACCATCACAAAAGAGAGCTAAATTCCAAGTTGATGGACATACAGCATGATTATCATGATTTGATATTATCTGTTCAGCATGTTCATCTTGACCATGACAATTGTCTTGAAACAATTGCTCTTAAAGGTAAGGCTAAAAAGCTTGAAGAACTTACAGATAAAATTATTACCATAAAGGGAATTAAACACGGACAACTTGTGATGACAGCAACAGAATAAAATAAATTAACATTCAAATATATCCAGTAACTAATAAACCAATAAACTAAATTATATGTACCAGGAATTATCCCTTTTATTAATAACAACAATATCAATTGCATTTATTCATACTATTGCAGGACCTGACCATTACCTGCCCTTTATAGTGATGGCAAAAGCCAGGAAATGGTCGCATTTTAAAACTTCCTGGATAACTTTTCTTTGCGGAATTGGACATATTGGCAGCTCTGTTATTCTAGCTTTCATAGGGATTGCCTTTGGAATAGCAGTTTTCAAGGTGCAGTTATTTGACTCTTACAGAGGAGATCTGGCAGCTTTGCTGTTTACAGGCTTTGGTTTGGTATATCTTGTTTGGGGTTTGAGAAAAGCATATAAAAACAAGCCTCATAAGCATATTCATTTTCATTCAGACGGCAACCCGCATATACATGAGCATACGCATACAGACGAACATTCTCATGTACATGAAAAAGAAGGAAAAGCAAATATTACCCCCTGGGTTCTATTTACAATATTTGTACTCGGACCCTGCGAGCCTTTGATTCCTCTTCTTATGTATCCCGCTGCTAAAGGAAATTATACTGAGCTTACAATTGTGACTTTGGTATTCGGTGTCATTACAATTGCCACTATGATGACGCTTGTACTTCTTACGTCTTATGGATTGAAATTACTGCCTTTAAAATCCCTGGAAAGATATACTCATGCTATTGCAGGAGGTACAATCTTTGCCTGTGGATTGGGAATGCTCTTCCTCGGCCTTTAAACTAGATTTTGTATCTGAATTAATTTTTTCTCATCGCTATTCGCTCTTCGCTCATGGCTTGGCAGTTAATTCTTCAAACGCCCTGACAAGCTTATCCAATTCATCTGTCGATGTATAGACATGAGGTGCAATGCGCGTGCCTTTTACTTCTTCGTAATCAATTGCAACTGTAAATATCTTATGCTTTTCATAAAGATAATTTGTGACCTCGGTGGGAGTTTTGCCTTCTACACCAACATTAGCTATTGCGCAAGACTGATAATCTTTAAGAGGAGTGAATATTTTTATTTTAGGTAACTTGCTGACCCTGCTTACCCAGTAATTTTTCAGGTACCTCAGCCTGTCTTCCTTTCGTTGCGAGCCGATATTTTCCTGAAATCTGATAGCATCAATAATCCCTAATTTGGCTGATATAGGGTGAGTGCCGATATGCTCAAACTTTTTAATACTATCCTCTACATTCTTGGAATCGCCAAACAGTGGCCATGTTTTTTTTATTTTATCTTTTTTAATATACATTAGCCCGGTGCCTAATGGAGCGCAAAGCCACTTATGCAGGCTGCATCCAAAATAATCACAGTTTAGGTCTGATATTTTATAATTTAAATGAGCAAAAGAATGAGCTCCGTCAACAATTACCTCTATTCCTTTAGCATGAGCCATATCACAGATTTTTCTGACAGGCAGTACCTGCCCGTTTAAAAATACAAGATGAGAAACAAGAATGACTTTAGTATTTGAAGAAATTTCTTTTTCATAAATCCTTACAATTTTCTCATCATCAGATGGTATAGCAGGAACTGATATCTTTCTTATTTTAGTGCCAAAACGTTTTGCCCGCATCTCCAATGCTTCTATCATACTTGGATATTCCAGGTTTCCATAAAGAATCTCATCTCCAGCATTAAGCTCTATCCCCAGGATTATGTTGTTAAGAGCCTCTGTAGTATTTCTGCAAATCACTAACTCCTCGTCGGAACAACCGGCAAACTCAGCAACTCTCTTTTTTATACTTTCCATGTCATCCGCCATTTTCCTGCGCATATAAAAAGAAGGCTTCTCATTTATCATTTTAATGTTTTCAATAAAACCCTGCATGGATGATTCAGGTTGAGGACTCATGTAGCCGTTTTCAAGGTTGACAAAATGCGGAGATACATTATAAGCCTGGCGGATTATATACCAGAACTCTTCATCCTGTGTCAAACCTGCAGGAAATGCAGACGCATACTTTTTTACTGCTGCCTGAACTTCATTTATTTTAAAAGGGTTCAGATATGGCAAAACCAATGTACCCGCAGTTATTATGCCTGCATTCTTAAAAAAATCCCTTCTTTCCATTTGTATTTTATTGTTTTATAATCTCCCAAAAATAACATTTTTTTAATTTAACATGACTTTGTTGTATTTTCTTTGCGAAACTTTGTGGTCTTTACTGTTAAGTTTTGATTATTTTAGCAATCCGAATTTTAACTCAAATAAATATCTCATGAAACTATATTCAATAAATACAGGTAGTTTAAGATTAGACGGAGGCGCAATGTTCGGTGTTGTTCCAAAAGTACTCTGGAACAAAACTAATCCTTCTGATGATGAAAATAGGATAGAACTATTTGCAAGATGTCTTCTTATAGTTGATGATAACAGAAAAGTCTTAATTGATGCAGGAATTGGCTCCAAGCAGAATGATGAATTCATGAAACGCTATGCTGCTTTCAATATTCCTTTTGAAGAGTCCCTTGGTCTATACGGGTTTAAGCCTGATGACATCACTGACGTTATATTTACTCATCTCCATTTTGACCATTGCGGAGGAGGTACAAAATGGAATGCAGATAAAACAGTATCTGAGCTAACATTTAAAAATGCAAAATATCATATCAGCAAACAGCAATTTGAATCAGCATTAAAACCTAACAGACGTGAACGTGCATCATTAATGCCCGAGAATATTAATCCATATATCAACAGTAAACAATTGCATCTTTTCGATAAGGAACAGGAAATATTACCTAATATTAGCATCAAATTCTTTAACGGTCATACGCAGTCACAGGCAATTCCTTTAATCTCTTTTAATGGTAAAACCATTATTTATACAGGTGATTTCCTGGCACTATCTGCACATATTCCAATACCTTTTGTAATGGGCTATGATCTGAATCCACTGTTATCTATGGATGAAAAAGAAAAATTCTTTATGGAAGCTATTGAAAAGCAATATATTCTTTTCTTTGAGCACGACCCCTTCGTTGAATGCTGCACTGTCAAATCCGGCAAAAGAGGTGCTGAAATTAATAAAACATTTACCTTAGCAAACATTCAGTAATCTATAGTCAATCATCAGCAAAAGGTTAGTTGTTATAATATGACATACTCCATTCAGAAAGAATAGCTGCTTGTATAATTTTTAAAATGGAGGTTTAGCTTCTCTCCTTTTTTAAAATCATCAATTTTAAAGGCAAGAACTTCTTTTTTATAAACTCTTAATACATAATATTTTTCCAATACTCCTTTTTTATCTTGTATATTATAGTAGAGAAGAAGGTTATTGTTTTCACTTTTTGCTTTTCGCTCATCTATAAATTCATCTTTAATAATGACTCTAAGCAAGTTATTTTCTGTAACAAAATCAAATGTGGGTTTATTTTGATTTTCGCTCTTAGCTCTTTGCTCTTCGCTATTAATAAAATATTGAGCTTGTGGAACACCGTAACCATGTGCATAATCATAATAAGGATAAAGGTCACCGGATTTTTCTATCTTATCTAACAATTGCATATTATTTAATTGCCTGTCTGTCTGCCAGGCGCATGCTGCAAATCCGGCAACAAGCGGACTTGCAAATGATGTGCCGTCTGCTACTTTCAGCCTTGTTTTTCCTGCTGCAACTACATGGGCAAATGCACATACATTTGGCTTTAAACGTTTATCTGCAGTTGGTCCATATGAACTGTAATTGATATGAAAATTTGTATAAGGATTTATACCTCCCACAGTAATTATACTATCCGCATCAGCCGGAGCGCCTATTTTGCGCCAATTATTATCCCCGTCATTACCGGCAGCATTCACAACCAATATCCCCTTTCTTGCAGCAAGCTCGGCTGCTCGTGAAGCTAAAGATTTTTTCCCATTCATGTCTTCCGGAAAATAACGATCACTAGTATAACCTAAAGAACTGTTAATTATATCCGCGCCGTTTTTGTCTGCCCATTCTACCGCAGCTAACCAGTTTTCTTCTTCTGCAAATGGTTCAGAATATACTTCAGTTCTTGCAAGCAGAAACTCTGCTCCTGTCGCAAGACCTATATTCCTCCCGTTTATTATGCCGGCTATACATGAAAGCACCATAGTGCCGTGACTGTGATAAGAATACACAAATTCTTTTTTATTTGGGAAATTCCATGTTTTTATTATTCTATTTTCTTTGCGGATATGTTCAAATACCGGGCTTTTATCTACACAGGGAAATCCGGCATCAAATACTGCTATCCTTAATCCTTTGCCATCTATTCCTTTTTCACGGAAATATTTTCCCCCCATGCTTTCAGTTTGATTAAACAGCAGTTTTATGCCTGAACTGTCCAATTCACTTTTAAAATTATTTTGCTGAAGCTCTTTTGTAGCGAGCGCCTCGCTTAAATCTGAGCTGGCAACTATTGGCTCCACAGATTTTACAAATACTAATTGACTTATTTTATCTATTTTGATTTTATCAGCATAAACTGCAACTGCATTAAACCATCTGCTCTCATAAGTAGCTGAATCCGCTATTTCAGTTACTGCTTTTAAATAACCTTCATTAACAGGAAAATCTGTAGAATCATATAAAGTTATTCCAAGTTTTATTCTTCTCTCAATTGCTTTATTATCAAAATATTTATAAGGATTAAATTTTGTTCCATGCTTGTCTCTGAAAAAAATAAAATATTTATTTTGAGCAAAAACAATATTGTTTATAAATAACAATACAAAAAACACAGAAATTATATAAGCACCCTTATTTATGATGAAATTACTTAATTTGTTCATAATGAATGCTTTTGTATTGAATAAATTACAAAAATAGGGTTCTTAAATTGAAATGCAAGGTAAATATAATTTTAAAAAAACAAATATCGTAAAATCAGATTGTTTTTTTATGCTAAAGATAACTTATCTGAAATGAAACAAAATATCAATTCTTTCGTAAAATGTCATTAAACAATGTAAATATATTGCAAAATAATGAAAACTTGCAGATTTCAATAATTTCAATATCTTCACAGAACAATATCAGGGAACTTAATTAAACAGGCTAAATAAATAAAGAGCATTGAAAATCTCAATTAAAAAATCATTTCATAAAGTATTTGGAGATCCTAAAGAATTTCCTCTTGAAAACAGATTCTTCCATCAGGCTTGTCTATTGGGTTCTCTTGTTTGTTTTATAACTGTACCTAGTAATTATTTTGCCAATTTAGGAATTATAATGACGCTTGCTCCGGTGATTCCGGGTGTATTTGTTTTAGTATTTTATTATTACAGCAGGGTAAAACACAAATTATTTGTTTGGTCAGCAACTCTTATGTTACTGGCATTTTATTCGTTATTGTGGATTAACACAGGTGGCTCAGAGGGTTCGATTCCTTATATCTACGTTGCCCAATTGTGCCTGATGTTGTTTCTGACTGACAAAACAAAAAGAATATTAATGATATTAGTCCTGTTTGCAGACTTTACAGCATTAATGTTATTTGAATATTATTATCCGGAATTAATTATTCATTACAAAACAGTTAATGACAGATATGCAGATGTAATTGTCGGTTCAATCGTAAGCATGTCTATAATGTCATGGGTTATAGGTTATGCAAAGAGCAGCTATGTTGGAGAAAAAATAAAAGCTGAAGAATCAGACAGACTAAAGTCTGCTTTTCTTGCTAATATGTCTCATGAAATCAGAACCCCTTTAAATGGTATTCTGGGCTTTTCTGAATTAATGACATATCCTACCACTTCTGATGATGACCGAAAGGAGTATACTAAAATAATTAGAGGAGCAAGCGACGACCTTCTTTTAATTATTAACGATATTATTGACATTTCAAAGATTGAAGCAGGAATGATGACAGTCTACGAAACTGATTGTCATTTGAATATGCTTATGCAGGATGTTTATAATCTTTTCACAATTAAAAAAGCACAAATTAAAAAAGACAATATTGATTTAAGATTTTCAAACATGCTTAATGATAGCAGATGCCTTATTAAAACTGACCCTCAACGATTAAAGCAAATATTAACAAACCTTGTGGCAAACGCTTTAAAATTCACTGAAACTGGTTATGTTGAATTTGGATATACTTTAAGCTCAAATAAATCTTTATTATTTTATGTTAAAGATACCGGCATCGGTATTTCTGACAAAAACCAACAAATAATTTTTGAAAGATTCAGGCAATCCGATTATTCTGTGAACAGGCTTTATGGAGGTACTGGGCTTGGTCTGTCTATTTCTAAAGGATTTGTTGAATTGCTGGGAGGAAAGTTATGGGTTAAATCTGAAGAGGAAAAAGGTTCAACTTTTTATTTCAACCTTCCTTATATACCAATCAGAGTAGTTAAAGAAGAAACAAAACCTGATGGAAAAGTCTCTAATTATAATTGGAAGGGAAAGTCTATTCTTGTTGTTGAAGATAATGAAAATAACAAAAGATTTATTCTCGAAATGCTTAAAAAGACTAATGTCCAGCTTATTCATGTTGAAAATGGTAAAAAAGCTGTTGAGTACATTCAGTTAAATAAAAATACTGATTTAGTGCTTATGGACATTCAGCTTCCTGAAATGAGCGGTTACGAAGCTACCACAAAAATAAAGGAATTTCATAAAAAATTACCTGTCATTGCTGTTACTGCTAATGCTATGGCTGAAGAAAAAAAGAAATGCTTTGAAGCTGGTTGCGACGATTATATTTCAAAACCTATCGAAATTGACCATCTCCTCGCTGTTATTGACGGATACTTCAATAATCATAAATAATTAGAAAATAAAGTTTATTCTTTCACTGATCATTGTTCATTGCTCATTGCTCATTGCTATATTATCCCCAGCTCTCTCGCCTTTATCTCTAAATGATACACAAGCTTATCAAAATGTTCA
>CAZMDE010000124.1:0-7437 GCA_964564355.1 uncultured Bacteroidales bacterium
TAGAACGGAAGTTTCCTAAACTTTAAATCCAGGTTCGATTCCTGGTGGGGCTACTCTAAAACTCTCAAAAGCTCTGTTAATTCAGAGCTTTTGTTATTTTTTTAAAGATAAAAAACACAATATATATATATATCAACTCACTTTTTTTCCTTTCTGATAAACTTCAATAAAATTTTCGATATTTTAAAAATAATTCAATTTTTTCGAAATCATATATTGCCTGTTATTATTGGGGTTTTAAACATATCAACAGAAGATTGTTAATAATATTTTAAAAAGAGGTTAAAAAAAAGTTTTTGAAATCATAAATATGTTATTTTTGCAATCTTTTTTAAAATAATTAAATTATTACTTTATGCGTTAAGTGAAATGAATATAACCAATTTTAGTGATTTGCTTCACGAGGAAATTTGTGAGGTAAATAATTCCCCAAAAGGGCTAGTTATTGGTAATCGAATTCCAAAAGATTACTTTATTACTAAAGGAAAAGGAGAAAGTGATATAACTTTTCATGCCGGATCCTACCACTTGGCTCTGCAAAAAGCAGGAATCGAAAGGATGAATATCATGACTTACTCTTCGATCTTACCCTCCATTGCACAAGAAATACCAAGACCAAATAACCTTATACACGGAGCTGTTATGGAAACTATCATGGCAGTTGCAAATGGTACAGAAGGTGAAAGAATTTCTGCGGGGATAATATATGGATTGCTGTATGATAAGAAAAACAACAAGAAATACGGTGGTCTGGTATGTGAACATAATGGCAACTATTCCATAAGCGAAGTTGAAGAAAAATTATATGATAGTCTGAATGAGCTATATATTAATGGCTTTAAAGACGATTTTAAAATGGAAAATATAAGAGTTCTTACAGAAAGTTTTGTGCCAAAGAAAAAATATGGTACAGCCCTTGTAGCTTTGTGTTTCACTAATTATTTCTATCCTGTTTTATCTTCAGTAAATGGATATTAATAGTAATCTATAGTCTGCAACCAGAATCCATTTTATTTAATAATAAATTAATAAGTTCATAGGTATAACCTGAAAAATTATACTTTTGAAATTTTCATAATATATATTTAAACATAAAATAATGAATAAAAAAGAACTTTTAAAGAGCACTGTTAAACATATTGATTTTAAATCATTCAACAGCATACCAATAATTGACAGTATGCGTGAAATGTCATTTACATCGAGGGAAATTGCAAATGCAGCAGATATTTATAATATGATGATCAAAGAAAATAGCTGTAGCATTATATTGACATTGGCAGGAAGCACAGGCGCAGCAGGTTGCCTGGGATTATATGCAGATCTGTTAAAGCATAATATGATAGATGCAATAGTTGCTACAGGAGCATCAATAGTAGATATGGATTTTTTTGAGGCATTAGGATTTAAGCATTACCAAGGGAGTCCGTCAGTTGATGACAGAAAGCTGAGAGAATTATATGTAGACCGAATATATGATACATATATAGATGAAGAGGAATTACAGATTTGTGATAATACTATAAAAGAAATTGCTGATTCTATAGAGCCAAAGATTTATTCTTCAAGAGAATTTATAAGAGAAATGGGCAGGTATCTGATAAAAAATGCAAAGAAAAAAGACTCACTTGTTCAGCTTGCATTTGAACATGATGTACCTATTTTTTGTCCGGCATTCAGCGATAGCAGTGCAGGATTTGGTTTAGTTATGCATCAGCATAATAATCCTGATAAACATGTATCAATTGATTCGGTTAAGGATTTTCTGGAAGTTACAAAAGTCAAGATGGCTGCTGAGAACAGCGGATTATTAATGATTGGCGGAGGTGTACCGAAAAATTTTGCACAGGATACTGTTATCTGTGCTGAATGTCTTGGAAAAGAAGTACCGATGCATAAATATGCTATTCAGATAACAGTAGCTGATGTCAGAGATGGGGCTTGCTCCAGCTCTACACTAAAAGAAGCTTCGTCCTGGGGAAAAGTTGATACAACATACGAACAGATGGTATTTGCAGAAGCTGCCTCAGTTCTTCCATTAATATCGAGCTTTGTTTATCACAAAGGAAACTGGAAAAACCGCACTAAAAAGCAATGGGCTAAAATGCTTGATAAAAAATAAAAATTGTAAGCACTGACTCTGATAGCACTTTTCAGTAAATTAACTACTTAAGCCTTCGTTCACAATCACACCAAGACATTAGACTTTTTTTTCACGATATATTCCGTATTTAATATTAATTAAGGTCAGAAAATTAAAGGAATATTTTGTTAAAAAACCTTAAATTTCATTTGTTATTTAATTAACAATTAAATAATTAACTATACCTTTGCTCAATATTTATATTAATTCCTTTAATAATAATTTCACCGGGCATTAATTCTAATTATTAACCTGTTTATCCCTGATTTTAACAGGGACATATTAATAACTAAATTTATAAAAATGAAAAAAAATCTATTATTACTTACTGGGGTTATAATATCCCTTTTAATAAGCTATGGCTGTGAAAAAGAACATATCATACCGATTAAAACTGCAACTTCAGGCCAGCCTATAACAGGTACTATAAGCTTTAGTAAAGACATAGTTCCAATCTTTAATTCAAAATGTACAGCATGTCATGGAAATAACGGACAAGTTCCAAATCTCGCTACAAAAGCTTATGACAATCTAAAGACAAGATATTATATAAATACTGCTGAACCCGCTAAAAACAAGATATACATTAAATTAAATTTATCCAGTAGTACTCATGCCAGCAAGTCTTCTGCAGAAGATCAAGCTAAGATACTCTTCTGGATTGAAAAAGGAGCAGAAAACAATTAATAATTAACAATTAATAATTTATAGTTTATGAAAAAGATAGTTTTATTTTTAACTTTTAACTTTTTATTTTTAACTTTAATCAGTGCACAGGATACAGTAAAGACAGCAGACCCTAATGACCTGAAACCTGTCCGCGACCCCTGGGGGTCTAATATACTGATAGATGCTCAGACCACTTCGGTTGTAGCCAAAGGAGGCAAAGAATTTATTATACATCATCGTTTTACAGGTTTTAGTAATAAAATGAAAGACCTTTTTGGTTTTTACGGGGCGTCTAATATCCGATTAGGTTTAAATTACGGACTAACAAAAAGAGTTACTATAGGCTTCGGAACGGAAAAAGATAAAAAATACCAGGAGTTTATTTTAAAAGTAAGTTTATTTGAACAAAACAGAGGAGGGTCTATACCTGTATCTTTAACTTTTTTCGGGAATACATGTATAAATGGCCGTGAAAAGGCATATTGGGCAAGTGATTATAAATTTATTGACCGGATGTCATATTTTGGACAATTAATAATGTCCCGTAAATTTACTGAAGCTTTATCATTTGAGGCTGCTGCAGGTTGGGCACATATAAATAAAGTGGAAAGCATTCAGGATGCTCTTACATCAGAATACAGGAGCTTATTTAAAAATGATGCATTAGCTATTTCAGCAGGCGGCCGTTTAAAATTGTTTAATGAAATCTCTTTTATTGCTGAATACAATCAGGGATTTTATATAAATCTTATTAAATATGAGCAAATTGAACCAAAGCCTGTTTTTTCATTTGGATTTGAAAAAAGCACAAGCACACATACTTTTCAGCTATTTGCAACAAACTATAGAGGAATTATACCTCAGCAAAATTTTATAATGAACCAGACTGATTTCCATCTTCTGAAAGATTTTGTGTTAGGTTTTAATATTACTGTTAGAATCTAAATTTTTAGTTGATAGCTGAGTGTTGATAGTTGACCGATAATAATCATAAATTGTAATTTATAAATGGCTTTTAAAAAATCTCGCTTAATTATAATACTTAGCATATTAATTCTGCTTGTTATATTATTTTTTTTAATCATCCCTTTTACAAAAAAATCAAAAAAGGAAACTGAAGTATTAAATGTTGATAAAAGAAAGTATACAAGTAAGGCTGATAATAATAAATGCTTTAAATGTCATGCAAGCCGTAAATATGGTATAACCAGCTCAGAGGATTCGACAAAAATCATTTTCAGAAAAATGCCTCTTGATTATATGATTGATTCGAGTGAATATTACAGTTCAAATCACTGGGATTTTAAATGTGATAATTGTCATTCAGATCAGTATTCAAAAGTTCCCCACAATCAGGAGCTCAGGTTTACAGATATTCCTTCCTGCATGGATTGTCACGGGGGAGATAAAACATATAAAAAATACAATTTTGAAACTATAGTAACAGAATTTAAAAAAAGCACACACAGCAGAAATCAGAATTCAAATTTTACCTGCTGGAACTGCCATAATCCTCATTCATATAAGATCAATGCCAGAAATAAAAATCTTAAGATTACAAAGACAGTTGAGTATGATAATACTATATGTTTGGGATGTCATGATAATAACGATAATTTAAAATATTTTAACAAACAAATATCTAATATAGCTAAAACCCATGACTGGCTTCCCAATCAGGAGGATCATTTTACCAAAGTGAGATGTATAGAATGTCATGCAGTAGTCAATGACAGTATTCTGGCTCCTCATAATGTACAGCCGAAAACCAGCGCAGTTAGAGAATGTTCGAAATGTCATTCTACTAATACTATTTTGATGGAGTCATTATATAAGAATAGAGGGAAAAGAGACAGCTTAGGATTCTTTAATTCAATTATTCTGAATGACTCTTATGTCGCAGGAACGAATCGTAATTACTTTCTGAATATTGCAAGTATAATCATATATTGCTTAAGTTTAATAGGCATTTCAATTCATATTACATTTCGAATACTTAAAATAAAAAATAAACATGTTTCAGAATAAAATTTATATTTATCCATTTTGGTTGCGTGTATGGCATATAGGCAATGCCATTGCTTGTTTAATTCTTATAATAACAGGTATGAGCATGCAGTATTCCTCGCAGGATGCACCTTTGATTTCATTTGGTATAGCTGTTAAATGGCATAATGTTGCTGGCATTATACTGGCAATTAATTATTTTACTTTTTTAATAGGAAATGCATTTTCAACCAATGGGAACCATTACAGGGTTATTTTCAAAGGGGTTCTTTCACGCTTAAAAATTCAAATGATATATTATTCATATGGAATTTTCAAGAATAGACCTGAGCCATTTCCAACAACTAAACAGCAAAAATTTAACCCACTACAGCAATTTACTTATATTCTTATAATGTATATCATTTGTCCATTAATTATTTTAACAGGTTGTTTTATGTTTTTTCCTGAGTTTGTTAAAGGCAGCATACTTAATATTAATAGTTTTTTATTTATAGACATCCTTCATGTATTTACAGGATTCATTATTTCTTTGTTTTTAGTTATACACGTTTATTTTTCGACAATAAGTCATGACAAGGTTAGTTCGCGTTTCAAAAGTATATTAACAGGATATCACATAGAATAATTACAAATATGATGATAATTCAGGGAAATAAAATTTTTTTGGTATAATTTTTGATTATTAAATTGTTAAATGTTTTTATATGCATTTTATAGTTGTTGGAGTAAATTTTAAAACTACAGAAGTAAGCATAAGGGAAAAAATTCATTTTTCAAGTGAAAGATTACCTGAAGCTTTAAGCATGATTAATAGTTATACATCCATTAAAGGAAGTGTGATATTATCAACCTGTAATCGTGTAGAAATTTATTCTTCTGTAAATAATATTGAGAACGGCTTCAGTGATACAATTGATTTTATCAGCAAATTTCACAGGATACCAAAAGAAGAGATTCTTCCATTTATATATACAAAGAATTGCCAGTCAGCGGTTATACATTTATTTAAAGTAACGACAAGTCTTGAATCTATGGTTATCGGAGAATATCAGATTCAGGGTCAGGTAAAAAAAGCTTATACATCAGCACAGGATAATAATACAACAAACAATATGCTCAACAAGCTTTTCCAGACAGCGATAAAAATAGGGAAGAAAGTTCGCTCCGAAACAAAAATAGGAGAAGGAACAGTTTCAGTAGCCACGCTTGCAATTGAGACAGTTAAACAAGTATTTAAAGATAAACAAAATTTTAACATTTTATTATTAGGAGCAGGGAAAATATCTACTCTAACAGCATCCAACTTTCAGCAGCAATTTAACCAGTGTAGAATAACTGTAAGCAACCGTTCAAAAGAACATGCCCAGGAATTTGCTAAGAAATTTAATGGAGAAGTAATTGAATTTGAAAAAAGAAATGAATCTATCCTTGAAAGTGATATCATTATAGCTTCAACAAGTGCAGATAATTATCTGATTAACAGGGATGAACTTTTAGAAATGGGAGATGCATTACAAAATAAACCAAAAGTATCCATCGATTTATCAATTCCCAGAAATGTAGATCCTGAAATTAATTCAATTGAAAATTGTTTTGTTTATTCCATTGACGACATTAACAAGCTCATAAACTCAAATCTTGATAAGAGAACATTGGAAATTGCCAAAGTTGAAAAAATTATAAATGAGATTGCTGAAGATTATTATGATTGGTATTCCAAACAATTTATTATTCCTACAATGCGGGAAATTAAAAATAAGCTTGAAATAATAAAACAAAATACATTCTCTTCCTACGAAACTTTATTATTATCTTTGGACAAGAAACAACAGGAAATTGTGAACGAGATGCTCGATTCTTACTCTGATAAAATTATTAAAGTCATTATGAAAAATTTCAGAAGGTCAGCTTCAAAAGAAGATTTAATTACAATCACAACAGCTCTGAAAAATTCATTTACACTCGAAGTAATGGAAAATTATGAGGTATTAAGTAAAGATTAAATGTATTATTATTAAAATTAATTAACTATAATTTATTAACTAAAAAAGAAAGGAGAATAACTATGTTTAACAAAAAAGTAATGTTCATTATCAGTTTGGTTTTCTTTATCGGAAACGCTCTGATTGCTCAAAATTATGATTACATCGGAGCACCGAAATGTAAAATGTGCCATAATAAAGTTGATAAAGGAGAGCAGTATAATAAATGGGCAAAGTCTCCGCATGCTAATGCCTATAAAACATTAGCAAGCCCGAAAGCTTTAGAAATTGCGAAGGCAAAGGGTATTGCTAACCCTCAGAAAGACCAGAAGTGTTTAAAATGCCACACAACACCAACCCTTGCAGCTGAAGAGGGAGTATCTTGTGAATCTTGCCATGGCGCCGGAAGTGCTTATAAGTCCGCTGCTATTATGAAAAGCCATGAACAATCTGTAAAAAACGGTTTAATAGTTCCTGACAAGAAATTGTGCGTAAAATGTCATAATCCAGAAAGTCCTACTTACAAATCGTTTGACTTTGCTTCATTCTCAAAAAAAATAGAGCATAACGTTCCTAAGTAAATAACAACAAAAGGATTAATAAATAAAAAGCCCCCTAAATCAGGAGGCTTTT
>CAZMDE010000125.1:0-7426 GCA_964564355.1 uncultured Bacteroidales bacterium
GTCCTAACATAAATTTACACTTTTTGACTGTCAACGTATTTCAGGACAAGACATTGTTTTAAATTTCATCCTGATGTCATTCTGGTATCATCTTGGTATCATCTTGGTATCATATCAAGGTAGTTTTAAAATAATTAATCATTTGTTTTTATTTTTTATCCATTATTGTAATATTTTGCTATTTTTGATACTTGAAATAAAACATTATTTATGATATATCTTCAGAGTATACCATGGCAGGAAATATGGAGTTATATATCATATCCTTTCACTGCTCTTTATATTATTATCATAGTTTTTGTCATAATCCTGATAATTCTTGAAAATGGCAGCCCTTTAAAGACAATAGCGTGGATACTAATATTCATGCTCCTTCCTGTTGTCGGTTTTATATTATATTTTTATTTAGGGAGAAATTTCAGAAAAGAGAAAATATTCTCACGAAAGGGTGTAGAAGACTTTAAAAAAATCGAACAATTAAGCAGAAAACAAATAATAGATTTGCCTGACAGTAAATTCCTGAATAATCCAAAAATAAAGGAGAAGATGAATATCATGATACTTCTTCTGAACAACAGTAAAGCCCTTCTGACTGAATATAATAAAGTTGATATCCTTAATAATGGCAGAGAAACATTTGATTCTATATTGCATGAACTTGAGCAGGCAAAGGAGCATATTCATCTTGAATACTATATTATAGAAGATGATAATATAGGTAATAAAGTTAAGGATATACTTGTCAGAAAAGCAAGGCAGGGTGTTGAAGTAAGAATTATCTATGACGATGTTGGAAGCTGGAGTCTCAGTAAAAAATATATCAGAGACCTAAAGGATGCAGGTGCTGAAGTATATGCATTTATGCCTGTCAGGTTTTCAAGGCTTGCTGACAGGGTTAACTATAGAAACCACAGGAAAATCCTTGTTATTGACGGGCAAGTTGGCTTTGTAGGTGGAATCAACATTGCCGACAGGTATATAGATGGCTCAAAAGACTTAGGTTTATGGCGTGATGTTCATTTAAAACTCGAAGGTCAGGCTGTTCACTCTCTTCAGGCTGTTTTTTTGATTGATTGGTTTTTTGTAAGTGATAAGATAATAGATGATGATAAATATTTCAGTGAGCATAAAGTAGATGAAAAATGTCTTGTGCAGATAACTGCCTGCGGACCTGATTCTGACTGGGCAAGCATTATGCAGGCATATTTTGCTGCTATTTCAACTGCCAAAGAATATATATTTATAACCACGCCTTATTTTATTCCGAATGAAAGTCTGCTAACAGCCCTGAAAACAGCATCTTTAAGCGGCATAGATGTCAGAATAATACTTCCCTTTAACACTGATTCCCATATAGTATATTGGGGAACAATCTCTTATGTCAAGGAATTGCTTGAAGCAGGTATTAAGATTTATCTATACAAGGAAGGATTCATTCATTCCAAAATACTAATGGTTGATGATGTTTTTGCTTCTGTTGGTACGGCTAATATTGATATAAGAAGCTTTGACACAAATTTTGAAGTAAGTGCTTTGATTTATGACCATGAGATAACACGGAAGTTGAAAAAGGATTTTTGTGAAGACCTTGCAAAAAGCGAGCAGGTAACATTGGAAACTTGGGCTGAGAGGTCTTTACTTACAAGACTTAAGACTTCAGTTGCAAGAATTATTAGCCCGCTATTTTGATTATCAGATTTAAAGATTTGTCAGATTATAAGATTATTAATAAACAAATAAAATGAAAAGTTACAGAAAAGAATTATGGTTTAATACTGAAAAGCGTTATCAGTTGGTGCATATTACCCCATTTATTGATGATGCTTTAAGAGAAAGTGGAATCAGGGAAGGGTTATGCCTTGTAAATGCTATGCACATAACCTCGAGTGTTTTTATAAATGATAATGAACCGGGATTACATAAAGATTATTTGGAATGGCTTGAAAAACTTGCACCCTACAGCCGTAGTGGATATAATCATAATGTTGGTGAGGATAATGGAGACGCACATCTTAAAAGACAAATAATGGGAAGGGAAGTTGTTGTTGCTGTTACTAATGGAAAACTTGATTTCGGTCCCTGGGAGGAAATTTTCTATGGTGAGTTTGACGGGAAAAGAAGGAAAAGAGTGCTGGTGAAAATAATAGGGGAGTAGGAAACTAATTGAGAATGGAGAATGCAAAATTACTAACCTCTAATCTTCGAAGAAGCGGAGCCATTCGGTGCCTGCAAATTGTTCTTTAAGTTCTGAGTAATTGAGTAACAAATTTTTTAGAAGCTCAGGGTTTTGTTTTTTTAATGCAGTTTTAAGATTATAAGACTTCAAATTCAGAAATTGCTGCACTTTTGTTAATTCATTCTGATTGTCAGTCAGAAGGTTTTCATAATAAATATCTATTTTATTATGATTTTTAAACAATTCATCAAATTCTTTCTGCCACTTTGTAGTTTCTTCAAAAACATTCAAACATTCATCTCTTGTTAATTTCAAAGCTTTTTCATCAATAGAAATATTATTTTCACCTGTTATTGTCCATTTATCTGTTTTACTTGCTATTTCCTTTGACAAATGTGTCCGTAGGATATTATTTCTCTTCAGATGAATAATTTTCAAATCCTTCATCTCGCTGAGTAATGACCAGATAGTTTTAGGTTCACCTTTGACAGGATGATAATAAAATATCTTAAAACCAACAGCTTTGATCTGTTGATTATAATTTCTGAAACAATAATTATTCAGATAATCTGACGGATTATTCCATCTGTATTTATGAATCTTTTCAGATACAGTATTGCCGAAAAATTCGCCGTTTGCAAATATGTTTGGGTGTGAATTAAGGTAAGATATTAAAAGATTTGAACCAACCCTTGAACGTCCTAATATTATAAATTTCTGATAATCCTTTTGACCTTTTATTATGCCATTTTCTATAAGTAACTTACTAAATTCTATTTTAAGACGTTTATAAGTAAAGTTGTTTTTATTTATCTTTTTAATAATATTCATAAGTTAAATTTGTTGGTGCAAAAATATTCTTTTCTTAGAATAAACCTTTGTTATTTATGCAATAAAAATTTTATTAGCCGGGGAAAAGTGGAATACCCTTAAATATTATTTGGTTGTAATAGTATTTTGTGTTAATTTTGCAAACTTTATTTTTAGACAAAAAGTGGAACTTTTTAATCAATTCATATTGTCAGTCAGGGATTTACCATTAGGTAGTCATAACTTTGATTTTAAAATTAAGGATTGGTTTTTTGACAAATTTGAGTATTCTGAGATAAAAAAAGGGGAATTTAATATTAAATTAACTCTGGATAAGCAGGAGAGAATATATTTTCTGCATTTTGTGATAGATGGTATAGCTAATGTAATTTGCGACAGATGCGGAGATTATTTTGAACAAGCGCTTAAGGGAGAGCAGGAATTGATAATTAAAATTGGTAATGAAAGACTTGAAAATGAAGATGATATCATAATTATACATGAGCATGAAAATCAAATTGACATCACTCAATATATATATGAATATATCAGCTTATTATTACCAATGCATAATGTTCATCCCAATGACAGCAAAGGAAACAGTAAGTGTAATAAAGCAACATTAAAATTACTTGATAATCTGAAACCAAAACATAAAGAAGTAACAACAGAAAATGACCCAAGATGGGATGAATTGAAGAAATTAATTAAGTCGTAAGTCATAAGTTTAAAAAAATACTAAATACTAAACATTAAATACTATATAATATGCCAAATCCGAAACATAGACATTCAAAGACAAGAACAGCAACAAGAAGAAGTCATCATAGTTTAGAAGTACCTACTATGACAACATGTTCACATTGCGGAGTAGCAGTTTTATATCACAGGGTATGCCCTAAATGCGGCTATTACAGAGGAAAATTAGCTATTGTCAAAGAAGTAGCTGAATAATATTCAATTGACATTATGCAATTGATATTGTATTTCAGAAATGTGATATAAATAATTTTATAAGTGAAGAAGAGCTTATATTTATATGATTTTGTATTTATGCAATTTGTAAATGATTTAAATAAATCATTGAAAACTATTTTGCAAAATTATTTTTTCTATCAGCAACAAAATCAATCTCATATTTAATAAAATAAACTGAAAAAAGAGCATTTTATGCTCTTTTTAGTTTTAAAATATAAATTTTATGAGCGGAATAAATACAGCAATAACCGGAGTTCATGGATGGGTTCCTGAATACATTTTAACTAACAAGGAACTTGAAAAAATGGTAGATACCACTGAGGAGTGGATTTTAACCAGGACCGGCATACATGAAAGAAGAATTTTGAAGGGTGAAGGCATGGGAACTTCTGACATGGGTGCTGAAGCTGTTAAAGGGTTGCTTAAAAAAACTGGCACATCTCCTGATGATATTGACATGCTTATTTGTGCAACAGTTACTCCTGATATGCATTTTCCTGCTACTGCAAATATTATTAGTGATAAGGCAGGAATAAAGGGAGCTTTTAGTTTTGATATGAATGCAGCTTGTTCCAGCTTTTTGTACGCTCTTGACACTGCTGCCAGATTTATTGAGACAGGAACACATAAAAAAATAATTGTAGTTGGTGCTGATAAAATGTCTTCAATAGTTGATTATACCGACAGGCAAACCTGTATTCTTTTCGGGGATGCAGCTGGTGCAGTTTTACTCGAACCCACAATTGAAGATATTGGAGTTATGGATTCATTATTTAAGACAGACGGTTCAGGCACTTCTTATCTGCATATGAAGGCTGGCGGTTCTCTCAGACCTCCTACTTACCAAACAATAGATGCAAAAGAACATTTTATTTACCAGGAAGGAAAACAGGTTTTCAAGTTTGCTGTAACAAATATGGCAGATGTTACATTGGAGCTTTTAAAACGAAATAAGTTAGAACTTAAAGATTTAGACTGGTTAGTGCCTCACCAGGCAAATATTAGAATTATAGAAGCTATTGGAAACAGATTAAAATTGGACCCTGATAAAGTAATGATTAATATTTACAGGTATGGTAATACTACTTCTGCAACAATTCCTTTATGTTTGTGGGAATGGGAAAACAAACTTAAAAAGGGAGATAAGCTGATATTGTCTGCTTTCGGAGGTGGATTTACCTGGGGTTCTCTTTATTTGAAATGGTGCTATAATTCATAATCAGCAACCAGCTGTCAGAAATCAATACTCAATACTCAATATTCAATTTATGGCTAAGCAAGTGAAAAAATCAACAAACCAGGTTATAGAAAAATTTGATGCTTTATCTAATTATAATGAAACCAGGAAGAATGTAGGTTATGTCATCAGGAAAGATGCTACACAGAAGGATTATGACAGAATAGGCTTTATGTCAGGTCTGGAGGTGCATCAGCAACTTAAGACAAAAAAGAAATTGTTTTGCAATTGCCCTGCTGGAAGATTTAACAAGTTTGATGAAAATGATGCTGAATTAATTCGTCACATGAGACCAACATTAAGCGAATTAGGTGAATATGACGGAACTGCATTAATGGAATTCAAAACAAGAAAAGAAATTGTTTACAGAATAAAAAACGAAACTGCGTGTACTTATGATGTTGATGATACCCCTCCTTTTTTACTGAATAAAGAAGCTTTGGGTATTTCAATTGAAATAGCTCTTTTATCAAAGCTAAAGATTGTAGGAGAAGTTCATATCACACGTAAGCAATATCTTGACGGCAGCATTCCTACCGGTTTCCAGAGAACTGCTATTATCGGCGTTGAAGGAGAGATATATCTGAAAAATAAAACGGTCAGGTTAATACAACTCAGTATTGAAGAGGATTCATGCAGGGAAATTTCTGATATTGGACATAGAAGAGTTTATCAGACTGACAGACTTGGAATGCCTTTGATAGAAACTGTTACATATGCTGACATGACAAACCCTGATGAAGTCAAGGAAGCTAATGATTATATCAGGTTTCTAAACCGGAGCACAGGTAAGGTAAGAACCGGAATCGGTGCCGGAAGACAGGATGTTAATGTTAGCTGCAGGGGTGGTACAAGGGTTGAGATTAAAGGGGTATCTCATACAAAATGGATACCTGAACTGACACATAATGAATGTTTCAGACAATGGTCTTTATTAATGATAAAGGACATTCTCAATGAAAGAGTTAAAGATACTAAGGAATGGAAATTAAACTATATAAATCTTGATAGTTTCAGTACTCTTTACAAACCCATTGTAAATGCTAAGAAAAAGGGATATAAACTTGTTGCGATTAACCTTCCACAGTTTAAGGGAATATTATCCCATTTCACTCAGCCTAAAAAGATGTTTGCTAATGACTTTAGCGACAGGCTTAAAGTAATTGCCTGTATTGAAAAGCCTAATATGATTCATTCCGAGGAATTTGAAGAATCAATAGGAGATAAACAATGGAATAAAGTTAGAAAACTGCTTTCTGTTGGTGAAAATGACGCACAGATAATTGTTTTTGGTCCTGAAGGTGATATTAAAACTGCTATCGAAACAGTTGAGGAAAGATGTAAATTAGCATTTACTGAAGTACCGAGAGAAACAAGAAAGTCTTTTGAAGACGGCACAACAATTTTTGAAAGGGTATTACCCGGTGCTGACCGCATGTATCCTGATACTGATTCTAAGCCTATTCCTCTCGAAAATGAATATATTGAAAACCTGAAAGGGATTATACCTACTGAAGTTATTGACAGGTACAAACAGCTTAAAAAATGGAATATACCTGAAGATACATATACATATCTTCTTAAGAAGAATTTGTATCCATTAATTGAAAGAATATCTAAAGAGCTAAATATCTCTCCTAAATTTATAGGTACTTTCTTAGGTCATAATTTTAAATTTATTGAAGGTCATTATAAACCTGTTGATGAGTTCTGGCATGAGAAAATCTATAAGTGTTTAAAATTTTTAAAAGAGAATAATCTGGATATTCATCTTATTAAAAGAATGATGCCACATCTTTATCAATATCCTAAATTGGATTTTGATTCTGTGTTAACAAGCCTTGAATTTAAAAAGATACCAAAAGAAGAAATAATTTCTAAAATACCTTTTTTGAAAAAGAAATTTTCTGAAATTAAAATATCCAAAGAAAATAATGTTGAATCCCATTGGATAATGGGTCAACTTAGAAAAACTGCTTTAGGAAATATTGATTTAAAAGAGCTTGTTAATTCAATCGACAATCATAAATAAACATAATCTAAAATCTAAAATCGTAAATCGTAAATAATATGGACGGAGATATTTTTCAAGGATATAAGGGAGTTGCATTAGAAATTTTAAAGAAATTTAATGTGAGGGTTTGGGGGCAGGCAACTGTTGACACAACAAGGGGTGTATTTTCAGGAACTGTTTTACCCAGATCTGAAAATGATGATGATAATGA
>CAZMDE010000126.1:0-7353 GCA_964564355.1 uncultured Bacteroidales bacterium
AGAACCAGTAGGTCCAGTTGCTCCTCTAAGACCATTAAGCCCCATAGGACCAGTAAGCCCTGTAATTCCTCTAAGACCGGTAGGTCCAGTTACACCATTTAAACCATTAACCCCTGAAGGACCGGTAGGTCCAGTTACACCATTCAAACCATTTGCTCCTGTTGGACCAATAGATCCCGTAACACCATTCAAACCATTAGCTCCTGAAAACCCAGTAGGTCCAGTTGCTCCTCTAAGACCATTAAGGCCCATAGCACCGGTAAACCCGGTAATTCCTCTAAGACCGGTAGGTCCAGTAACACCATTCAAACCATTAAACCCTGAAGGACCAGTAGGTCCGGTAACACCATTTAACCCATTAGCTCCAGAAGAACCAGTAGGTCCAGTTGCTCCTCTAAGACCATTAAGCCCCATAGGACCAGTAGATCCGGTTGCACCTTTAAGCCCATTAAGTCCCATAGAACCAGTAGGTCCTGTTGTACCATTCAGACCATTAAGCCCAATAGGGCCAGTAGGTCCTGGTGTCCCAGTATTGCCAGTAGGTCCTGTAGTACCAATTGTTCCTGATTTTTCAGCATATAATGCATAGGGCACAGAAAGTAACTGAGAAGTACCCATTACCTGATAAATACCAAATTCTGTTTTAAATTCTATTTTTAAAAAATAACTATCAATACTCCAGTTTATATTTGAAAAAAGTCCAACTTTGTTAATACCTTCTCCAATATTTAAAACAACCCAACCAAGATTATTGGTTGTAGTAGGTTGTTCTTCAGAATAAACTACAGTTCCTGAAATGTTGTTTTTTATAATAGAAATTCTTAAGATTATCGCTTGGTTAGCAATAACATTACCATTGTTGTCCCTAACAACAGCCTGATATTTGAAAGCTTTTGGTACTATTGCAAATGCAATTATTAATGAGCAATGTACAATAAATAATATAATAAATATTCTTTTCATTTAAGTTATAGTATTTTTTCATTTTATTATGAAAAAACAAATGTACATTTAATAAACTAAGGGTTTACAATTTAATTGTTAAAAGTTAAAAATTGTTAATAATTTAAAATATTATCAAGCACAAATGCGTTGAATAAAATACAAGTGTTTGAAATTCTTACAAATATAAAACTCTTCATAACAGTATAAATATTGGATTGTTAATAAAAACAAAAGAATGAATTTCGAATCTGATATGTTTTTACAAAAAAGTAATTTATTAAATATTGTTTTTAATTTAATAAATTAAATTCTAAGTGTAGATTGAATTATAATTGAACAAATTATTTTTTATTGAAGATTGTTTAGAATTATTAAATATTAACAATAAAAACAATAATGTATCAAATAAAAGGTTTATCTTTGCAGAAAATAAATAATTGTGCAATATAGGCTTAGCATAATCCCTTCAAACTCGACTTCATGTTTTTAGTCATTATTCCTTTCCTTATTTGACAATCAATATTTTGTAGTATTAACGTTTTAATTTTTATTTATGAACATTTATGTTTCAAATCTCAGCTATGAGATTAAAGATGACGATTTACGTCAAATTTTTGAGGAGTACGGCGAAGTTAGTTCTGCCAAAGTTATTAAGGACAGATACAATGGTAAGTCAAGAGGGTTCGGCTTTGTAGAAATGACAAATGATGCAGATGGTGATAAAGCCATTGCAGAGTTGAATAATGAAGAATTTCTTGGTAAAGCTATTGCTGTTAGTAAAGCAAGACCAAAAGCTGCAACAGGCGGCAATAGTGGTGGCGGTGGCAGATCTAATTTTAACAGACGATATTAAAAGAACTTTCGTTTAATTGAATAAAAGCAGGAATCGCCTTTAATTGTGATTCCTGCTTTTTTGTTATGCTATCTAAAAAATAATTAACTATTTACTTACTACTCCTTACTCCCAACTCCCTACTTCTTAAGTTTAAATGCTACAGCATAAAATTTGATTTGCTTTATTAGGGAGAGCAAACCATTAGCACGGGTAGGGGATAGATGCTCCTTTAAGCCTATTTCATTAATAAATTCAACATTTGCATTTATTATATCATCCGGGGATTGATTTGAAAAAACTCTTACTAAAAGCCCGACAAGCCCTTTAGTGATTATTGCATCACTGTCAGCTTTGAAAACAACCTTTCCATTTTCAAATTCAGCATTCAGCCATACTTTTGACTGGCAACCACTTATCAGGTTGTTATCAACTTTATATTGCTCATCTATTATTGGCAGTGATTTCCCAATATCTATAAGGTAATTATATTTGTCAAGCCAATCAGGATATTGCTCAAATTCTGATATTACCTGCTTTTCTATTTCTGCTATTGTCATTGGATTAATTTGGTAATTTGGTAATTTGGTAATTTAGCAATTTTGTAAATGAGACAGTTAATTATCATGAAAGCATTTGCTTTACCTTTTTAATTCCCTCAATAAGAACGTCAACCTCTTCTTTGGTATTGTAGATTGCGAAAGATGCTCTGACAGTACCCGGAATTTTAAATATATCCATCACAGGCTGGGCACAATGATTACCTGTCCTTACAGCTATACCGAGCTTGTCAAGTAAAGTTCCTGCATCATAAGGATGGATATTTTTAATAATAAAAGAAATAACTCCGGATTTGTTTGCCGCAGTTCCATAAATCCTTAAGCCTTCTATCTCAAGTAATTTTTCAGTAGCATAATCTAACAACCCTTTTTCATAAGCTTCAATATTTTCAATCCCGATTTCACTGACATAATTTAATGCTGTATTCAATCCTATACCATCTGCTACATTGGGAGTTCCTGCTTCAAATTTGTAGGGTAATTCATTATATGTAGTCTTTTCAAAGGTAACATCTTTAATCATTTCCCCGCCGCCCATATATGGAGGCATATCCTCAAGTATCTTTTCTTTCCCGTATAATACGCCTATTCCCATAGGTCCATAAATTTTATGCCCTGAAAAGCAATAGAATTCGCAGTCAAGAGCCTGCACATCAACTTTAGTGTGCGGCAAAGCCTGTGCACCATCAATTAATACAGGAATATTATGCCTGTGAGCTATATCAATAATTTCTTTTACAGGATTTATAGTTCCCAAAGCATTTGATACATGAGCTACAGATACAATCTTGGTGCGTTCATTGAGTAAGCTTTCAAAAACATCCATTTGCAGCTCGCCTCTTTCATTAAAAGGGATAACCTTAAGCTTAGCACCTTTTTCTTCACAAAGCATTTGCCATGGAACAATATTTGAATGATGTTCCATTGCAGAAATCAAGACCTCATCATTTTTTCCAACATACTTCCTGCCGTATGTTGATGCAACAAGATTAATTGATTCTGTAGTTCCCCGGGTAAAGTTTATTTCATAAGTATTCGGAGCATTAATATATTTTCTAACAGTATTTCTCGCTTCTTCAAAGGCCATAGTCGCCTGCTGGCTTAGGAAATGGACACCCCTGTGAATATTGCTGTTTATGTCAGTATAGTATCTGACAATTGAATCAATTACCTGCTGTGGCTTCTGAGTAGTTGCAGCATTATCAAAATACACAAGAGGTCTGCCATAAACCTTTTGTTTCAATATAGGGAAATCCTGTCTGATTTTATTTATATCCACTGTGAAGAGTTAAAAGTTTAAAGTTAAATGTAATTACCAAATTGCCAAATTACCAAATTATTATGAACATCTTATCGAACAATTATTACATCTTGACATTTCGCCTCTGAGGCGTTTGGCAACAAGGTCGTCAATCCTCTCACGCAAAGGCTCGATTGTAATTTCATTTATTATTTCGTTAGCAAATGCATACATAAGCAACATTCTTGCTTCATTAATACTTATACCTCTTGACCTCAGATAGAACATTGCTTCAGGGTCAAGTTGTCCAACTGCTGCCCCATGAGAACATTTTACATCATCTGCATAAATTTCAAGTTGTGGCTTGGTATTAATAGTTGCTGTATCTTTCAGCAGCATGTTTTTATTCAGTTGATAAGCAGTTGTTTTCTGGGCGTCTTTTTTAACATAAATTTTCCCGCTGAAAACTCCCTTTGCTTCGTCATCAAGAATTCCCTTGTATTTTTCATTGCTTAGGCATTCCGGAACTGCATGTTCAATAAAAGTATTATTATCAACATGCTGTTTTCTGTCCATAAGATACAATCCGTTCAGATTAATCTCGCTATGTCTTCCGTTGAGAGATACCTTTACATCATTCCTGGTAAATCCGCCATGCAATGTAAAAGTATTTGAAGAAACCTTGCTGCCTGAATCCTGAATAATATCTGTGGAAGTATATTGTGATGTGACATTGCTGTAATTCTGAAGTTTGTAATGGTCAACTATTGAATTTTCATTAGCAACAATTTCAGTAAACGAATTTACAAAACTGCTGTTGAAAAACATTGAGTGGTCGCAAACAACTATTTTTATTTGAGAATTTTTTCCTATGACAAATAAATTCCTTTGATTAATCAGCAGGTCTTTATTTGAATATACCATATTAACAATCTGTACGGACTTTTTAGCAATAACATTATCCGGTACATATATAAAAACCCCATCATTAGCTGTTGCCGTATTCAGAGATATAAGCCCGTTTCTGTTATCATTTGCATATCTTGCATAATGTTTCTCAAATATATCAGGGAATTTTTTCAATCCTTCAGCAAAACTGCCTACAATAACCCCGTCTTCTAAAACATGCAATGGTTCATTGTAATTGGAATACCATCCATTAATCATCTCTATCAGGATCGTTTCAAGTTTTGGAACATCGCATTTGAAGATGTCATCAAATTTAATTTCCTTAATAGGTCTTTTAAAATGCTGAATATATTCCGGTTTTATTGAATCAATAATATTAGTAAAGCGCCAGTCTTCAAGCTTTATATGCGGGATGCCTGCTTTTTTAAAGGTTTCAAAAGCATTGCTTCTTATATCTTTTATGATACCATTAGTTTTACCAAGTATCAGTTCCCTGTTACTCTGAAAATCACTAACTAACTTTTCCTTAATATTTGAAATATTATTCTCCAATTTACTGCTATTTTATAAATTTATTCCATAATCTGATAATCTTAAAATCTGATAATCTTCCAATCGTTATGTTCCGTAAACTTCTTTTTTAATCCAGTCATATCCTTTAATCTCAAGCTCCAGCGCTAACTCTTTTCCTCCTGATTTGACTAATCTTCCGTTAAACATCACATGAACAAAATCAGGTACAATGTAATCAAGCAGCCTTTGATAGTGGGTTATAAGAATTGTAGAATTGTTTTTTGTTTTTAACATATTCACTCCATTTGCAACAACTCTTAAAGCATCAATATCCAAACCCGAATCCGTTTCATCAAGAATAGATAGGGAAGGCTCAAGCATAGCCATCTGGAATATTTCGTTCTTCTTTTTTTCACCGCCAGAAAAACCTTCATTTACAGAACGGTTAGTCAGTTTCTTGTCTATCTCGACCATAGCTTTCTTTTCATCTACCAAAGCCATAAAAGTTTTTCCATCGAGTGGTTCCAGACCTTGATATTTTCTTTTTTCATTAACTGCAGTCCTCATAAACGTCAGCATATTCACACCGGGTATTTCTACAGGATACTGAAAGCCTAAGAAGATGCCTTTTCTGGCTCTATCTTCAGGAGACAGGGTTAATAAATCTTCTCCAAGAAAAATTGCTTCACCTGAAGTAACCTCGCATATTTCTCTTCCTGCTAAAGCTGAAGCCAGGGTGCTTTTCCCCGAGCCATTTGGTCCCATTATTGCATGTACTTCACCTTTTTTAACGTCAAGATTTATTCCCTTAACTATCTCTTTTCCGTTTATCGAAACCCTTAAATTCTTTATTGAAAGCATAAATTGTAAATTATGAATTAATAGTACACTGATCAATTATGATCTCTTATGATTTTTTAAGATTTTTATATTCATTAGTTAATACTCTTCTTTTATGTTGAGGGGTTTTACCAAAATTAAGCAAAATTCCTACTTCAATATTTGTTGCTTTTAAATAATTTACCAATTGACACTCATGTTCTTCACATAAATTTTCAGATGCTTTAAGTTCTATTATTACAGTCTCATTTACTATAATATCTGCAAAATATGTCCCAATCAGATTGTCATCATAATAAACTTCAATTGGGTATTGATTTTGACATTGCAATCCTATTTTTTTTAATTCTATCATCATTGCATGCTCATATACTTTCTCAAGAAAACCATAACCCAAAGTATTATAAACATTGTAAAATGCTTTTAAAATTAAACCTGTTATATTGGAATGTAAATAGTTTGTTTCCAATTTATTTTATCTTAATTTATCATAACAATCTTAATAAATCAGTGTACTATAATTATTATTACCCTACTGAACCTTCCAAACTTATTGAAAGCAATTTCTGTGCTTCTACAGCAAATTCCATAGGCAACTTATTCAGAACCTCTTTTGCATAACCATTAACAATAAGCCCTATTGCAGTTTCTGTATCTATGCCTCTCTGCTTGCAATAAAACAATTGATCTTCATTAATCTTTGAAGTAGTAGCTTCATGCTCTACAACTGAAGTAGTATTTTTCACTTCAATGTAAGGAGCTGTGTGCGCACCGCATTTATCTCCCATTAATAATGAATCGCACTGAGTATAATTTCTTGATTTTTCAGCTTTTTTAGTAATCTTCACCTGACCTCTGTAAGTATTATTTCCATGACCTGCTGATATACCTTTTGATATTATTGTGCTTCGTGTATTTTTCCCCATGTGAATCATTTTGGTGCCTGTATCAGCTTGCTGATAATTGTTGGTTATCGCAACAGAATAGAATTCACCTATTGAATTATTTCCGGCTAATATTACGCTTGGGTATTTCCATGTTATTGCTGAACCTGTTTCAACCTGTGTCCACGATATTTTGGAATTATCACCCCTGCAATAACCCCGCTTTGTAACGAAATTATAAATACCTCCTTTACCATTCTTATCTCCCGGGTACCAATTCTGCACAGTAGAATATTTTACCTCAGCATTTTCTTCTGCAATTATTTCAACAATTGCAGCATGAAGCTGGTTCTCGTCTCTTCTTGGTGCTGTACAACCTTCCAGGTAGCTAACATAGCTGCCTTCTTCAGCTATTATCATGGTTCTTTCGAATTGCCCTGAATTCTGAGCATTTATCCTGAAATAAGTGGAAAGTTCCATTGGGCAGCGAACGCCTTTTGGTATATAGCAGAATGAGCCGTCACTGAATACAGCAGTATTAAGTGCAGCAAAATAATTGTCATTATACGGAACTGCTACTCCGAAATATTTCTTGACAAGGTCAGGATATTTTTGCAAAGCTTCGCTTAT
>CAZMDE010000127.1:0-7352 GCA_964564355.1 uncultured Bacteroidales bacterium
AAAAGTCTTAAGTCATAATTATTGAGTTTCAGCTTTATTTGCTAAATAAATTTAATTTAAAATGTGCTAATGAACTCGCTTCGCTTAGTTCTGCGCAAAACAAAACTTTACTAAATTCAACACATAATGAAAAATAAGTTAACAATGTTTGGTATGGTGTTTTTTTGTACGGTTTCTGCTGTCTGCCAAACCTATATTAATAATGTAACGATAGTTGATGTTGAAAAACAAAAATTAATTCCCGGACAAACTGTAATTATAAACGGCAATCTTATTACAGGCATCCAATCATCAGGGAATATTAATATTCCTCAGCATGCTGCAACAATAGACGGCAAAGGAAAGTACTTAATGCCGGGTCTTACAGATGCACATGTGCATTTTTTTCAGAGCGGAGGATTGTATACAAGGCCTGATGCTATTGACTTGCGGAAATATATGTCTTATGAAAAAGAAATAGAATGGACTCACGTTAATATGGAAGATTTATTAAGACGATACATACAGGCAGGTATTACTACTGTCATTGATGTAGGCTCCACTATTAATTTCCTGAAGCAGAGGAAAGGTTTTGTCAATAAATATTTCGCTCCGGCTATCTATATGTCAGGTCCGTTAATTACAACCTATGAACCTGATGCTTATAAAAATTTAAAAAATGATGAACCATTCAATTTAGTAACCAATATTGACGAAGCAAAAGCAGCAGTAATAAATCAACTGCCTTATCACCCCGACTTTATTAAAATTTGGTACATCGTAAGAGGCAAAAACATTGCAGATACTGCAAGGAAATTTGTGCCTCTTGTTAAAGCAATTATAGATGAAGCTCACAAAAATAATTTAAGAGTAGCTGTACATACTACGGAAAGAATCACAGCGCAGCTTGCCGCAGAGAACGGGTGTGATTATTTAGTTCATAATATAGAAGATGAAATTATATCTGACGATTTTATTAAATTACTTAAAAAAAATCATGTTACACTTTGCCCTACCCTCACGGTGAGAGATGGCTATAACAGCACATATTCACAAAAGAAGAAATTTTCTTATTATGAGCTAACCATGTCAAATCCTATACAGCTTGGCTCTTTGTTAGATTTAAAGCATTTGGCTGATACGGCTTTGGTTAACAGATATAAGAAACGGGTAGCATCTTCAGGAGCTCGCTATGCACATGCTGATTCAATTGGAAAGATAAATCTAAAAAAAATGGCAGATGCGGGTATCACTATTGCCAGTGGTACAGACGCAGGGAATATCGGCACATTACACGCTACTTCATATTTTGGAGAATTGAAAGCTATGCAACAAAGCGGCATTAGTAATTGGCAAATAATACAGGCTTCTACCATTAACGGAGCAAAAGCTATTGGAAAAGAAAAAGAATTTGGTAGCATCAACATAGGTAAAAAAGCGGATATGATTTTATTAGATGCAAGCCCGGTTGATAATTTAGATAATTTACAAAAGATAAGCTTAATAATAAACAAGGGCAATGTAATTATGCCCGATACTCTTATAGAGGAAAGTCCTTTAGAACTGGTGCAACACCAGTTAAATGCTTATAATGAAAAAAATATTGATGCTTTTTTAGTGCCCTTTTCAGATGATGTGGAATTATATCAGTTTCCTGATAAACTGTTAAGCAAAGGGAAAGATATTATGCGTAAGCAATACATTCCTTTTTTTGAAAAGCATCCTGAATTACATTGTGAGATTAAAGAAAGAATAATACAGGGTAATACAGTTATTGATAAGGAATATGTAACCGGAACCGGTAAAAAGGCACTGGAAGCAATTGCAATCTATCAAATCGAAAACAGCAAAATAAAAAAGGTTTATTTCATTAAGAAATCAAATTAAAATCTTCCTTTCTCATCGGGGTATAGAGCGGTGACTATATCACTTTGAAAATATTCTTTAGTGTCAATATTCATGATGGTTAGCCTGCCGTTCCAACCTGCACCGGTATCCATAAGCCATATTTCTCCGCATTTTAATGGGTAATCTATTCCATAACGAATGGTAGGCGTATGCCCTACATATACCTCATCATATTTTGTAAATCTTTTATTAATGTCAATCCGGGAGGATGTATATGCATCCTGCACAAAAGCCCTGTTGTCTGTCAGTATTTCTTTATTCTGCTTATCTAAATCAATTTCAGGGTTTATGCCTGCATGAACAAACAATTTATTATTCTCAAGATGATACAATTTTGCATTGAGTAAAAAGTCTTTATGCTCTTTTATTAATTTGCCTTTATAACTGTCAATAGTAGCTAAACCTCCCTGACGCAGCCAGGCAGAATTCTCAATGCCGGTCAATGCCCAGTCTAAAGTCCAGGAATCATGATTACCTAAAAGGTATGTGAGATTTTTTATTTTAAGCAGTTCATCAATGCATGGTCTTGCTTCTGACCAGCCGTCATAAACATCCCCCATACAAATCAGTCTATCATTTTCATAATCAAACCGGACTTTTTCAAGACATTGAATCAAAGCCCTGTATGCTCCATGTATATCGCCTATTACAAAATTATTCACTCTCAATTCTAATTCGTATCTTTGTTGCTAAATTAGGTTAAATTAAAATATGAACTTATCTAAAATAATTATTATAATTTCTTTAGGTTTGTTTATATCAGATAATTATTGTCAAACAAAACAACTTAATTCTATGTCTGACCATCAAGCTCCCAAATTGGAAAACAGGCAGCCTGCAGTGGCAGGGCAATTTTATCCTGGCACTAAAAATGAGCTTCAGAAAATGCTCGACAATCTTTTTCTGAAAGCTGAAAAGAAAATAACTGATAATGTAATTGCTGTGATATGCCCTCATGCAGGTTATGTATATTCGGGTATTGTGGCTGCTTCAGGCTTTAACCAGGTTGACGGATCAAAGAACTATAAAGATATTTTTATCATTGGCTCAAGTCACAGAGTGTTATTTAACGGGGCATCCATATATAATAAGGGCAATTTTATTACTCCTCTTGGAACTGTTAATGTTGATATTTCTCTTGCAGATAAGTTGATTAAAGAAAATTCTGTATTTAATTTCAATACAGAAGCTCATAAAGAAGAACACTCACTTGAAGTTGAACTGCCTTTTCTGCAGCAGATAATGAAAACCGGATATAAAATTGTTCCAATAGTAATCGGAACCCAGGATAAAGAAGCCTGCAAAGAGATTGCAAAAGCACTTAAACCTTATTTTAATAGCGATAATCTTTTTATAATAAGTTCGGATTTCTCTCATTATCCTTCATATGCTGATGCAAGGGAAGCTGATATGCACACAGCTAAGGGCATTGAATCCGGTTCGCCTGCCAAATTTCTTCAGGCTATAAGTGATAATGAAAACAAGCATATACCAAACCTTTCAACATCTGCCTGCGGTTGGACTTCAATCCTGACTTTGCTTGAAATGTCTGAAAGTAATCCTGACATAATTATTACTCCAATAAAATATATGAATTCAGGAGATACGGAATATGGTGATAAAACCCGGGTGGTTGGCTATTATTCTATTGCTTTCTTGCAAAAGGCTGATGATTTAAGTGGATTTAATCTAAGTGATAAGGACAAGAAAGACTTACTGTATATGGCACGCGAAACAATAAAAAAATATATAAAAGAACAAAAGACGCCTGATTTCAGCAAAAATGATTTTTCGGATAATCTAAAACAAGAATCCGGAGCTTTTGTAACCTTAACAAAGAATGGAGAGCTTAGAGGCTGTATAGGGCAGTTTAAGGCTACAAAACCTCTTTACCTTGTTGTGCAGGATATGGCAATTGCCTCAGCTACTGAAGATAAAAGATTCGAACCTGTAAGTCATGATGAAATAGATAAGCTCGAATTAGAAATATCTGTATTATCGCCAATGAAAGAAATAAGTTCAATTGATGAGATACGGATGGGTAAACATGGCATCTATATTAAAAAGGATTATATGAGCGGGACATTTCTGCCACAAGTTGGAAAAGAAACAAAATGGTCTAAGGAAGAATTTCTTGGTCATTGCGCAAGAGATAAGGCAGGTATAGGTTGGGATGGATGGAAAGACAAGGATGTTCAGATTTTTATATATGAAGCATGCGTGTTTAGTGAATAGGATTTCAATTAATACATATAATGATAACTAATTAATGAAACAAATAGCAAGTTTTATACTAAAACTATGGGGATGGAAGGTTTCCGGGAGCCTTCCGCAGGAAGTTAAAAAATGTATTATGATAATAGCGCCACATACCAGTCACTGGGATTTTATAATTGGCAGATTAGCTTTCTGGCATCTGGGACTTAAAGCAAAATTTCTTATTAAAAAAGAATTCTTCTTTTTCCCGATGGGTAGTGTTTTGAGATGGCTTGGGGGCTTGCCAGTTAACAGAAGTAAAGGAGCAGGCAGCGTTAACCAGGTACTTGACATATTGAACAGTTATGACTCAATTGTAATAATAATTACTCCAGAAGGAACGCGGAAGTATAATCCTGACTGGAAAAAAGGTTTCTATTATATCTCTCAAAAAGCTAATGTTCCTATTGCATTATCATATCTTAATTATAAGAATAAAAACGGAGGTATAGGTCAAATTCTTAAGCCATCAGGAGATTTTGAAAAAGACTTCAAAATAATAGAAGATTTTTACAGGAATAACGCAGGAGCCCGTTTTCCTGAAAAGTTTAATTTGTCCTAATTAGCTATCAGTTGTCAGAAACAAAAAATTATTAATTTTGTTGCGTTGTCTGATTAACTTAAATGATGTTTAAAAAAATCATAATATTCTTCCTTCTTGTTTTTTTTATGGCTTCCTGTTCCTCAGTTAAATATAAAAGAAAAAAATGCAATTGCCCTACCTTTGCTATGCAGAATCAAGCAATACATCGAAATATATAGCAGTAAATAAAGTAAAAAAATAATATATACACTCAAACTTTAATTAAATTTATATTTTTGCAAAAATTATTATATTTTAATTCAGATTATAGGAAGATTTGTAAAGATTAAAGACTATTGTGATAGAATTATGAATAAAGATAATTATTGTGTTATAATGGCAGGAGGAGTAGGGGCGCGTTTCTGGCCCATGAGCCGAACTGACCATCCCAAACAATTCATAGATATACTTGGAACCGGCAAAACACTGATAACTCAGACATTTGAACGTTTTCTGAAAATATGTCCGCAGGAAAATATTTATATTGTTACAAATACCAATTACAAAGAACTGGTAAAACAGCAAATACCAAATATATCAGATCACCAGATAATATGCGAGCCTACAAGACGAAATACAGCTCCCTGCATTGCTTACGCTTGCTATAAGCTGCTTGCAGCCAATCCAAACGCAAATATTATTGTCGCTCCTTCTGACCATATTATCATAAAAGAAGATATATTCACAGAAATAATTCTTTCCGGATTAAAAGCTGCTAAAGATAAAGAATGGCTGATAACTCTTGGTCTTAGACCTACCCGCCCGGATACAGGATATGGCTATATTCAATATAATGAAGAAAGCTCTTATCCTCAGGATGAGAGGATGAAAAAAGTTAAAACCTTCACTGAAAAACCGGGAGTTGATACTGCTGTTACTTTTCTGGAAAGTGGAGATTTCTTATGGAATTCTGGTATTTTTATCTGGTCATTAAAAAGTATTCTAAAAGCTTTTGAAAAACATTTACCCGAAATAAATTCAATTTTCAGGGAAGGAATAGATAAATACAATACTCCCAAGGAAGAAGCATTTATTAATCAGGCATACACAAGCTGTAAAAGTATTTCTATTGACTATGGCATAATGGAAAAAGCAGACAATGTATATGTGCTTTGCTCCGATTTTGGCTGGTCTGATCTGGGAACCTGGGGTTCATTATATGAAAACAGGCAGAAAGACGAACACGGAAATGCTGTTGTAGGCAAAAATGTTATGATGTACGATTCTAAAAACTGCATTGTGAACATGCCTAAAGATAAGCTTGTGGTTTTGCAGGGATTAAAAGATTATATTGTGGTAGAAGCTGATAACATTCTTATAGTTTGCAAGAAATCTGACGAACAACAGATAAGAAACTTTGTGAATGATGTGAGAATTGAAAAAGGAGAACAGTTTGTTTAATTAGGAATTATAAATTAGGAATACAATTTCTCCCCACTCCCTACTGATTAGAATACTGCTGAATCTCATCGTGGACATATTCAAGCTTAATGCCTGCCAGTTTAAATAACTCTTCCGACTCAGCACCTGCATGATATTTTCTTTCGCACATTACCCTGACAATTCCGCAGTTTATTATCATCATCGCACAGGTACGGCAGGGTGTCATCCTGCAATATAAGGTTCCTCCTTCAAGTGAAATGCCGAGACGGGCTGCCTGGCATATAGCATTCTGCTCAGCATGAACGGTTCTCACACAATGATTGTGAATCTTATTATCTTCATCTATCACCTTTTTAATTAAATGTCCCTCATCATCACAGTGAGGAATTCCCACAGGAGAACCAACATAACCCGATACAAGTATCTGTTTGTTGCGGGCAATCACACAACCGCTCCTGCCCCTGTCACATGTGGCACGCTTAGCAACCGTATCTGCTATTTCCATAAAATATTCATCCCAGGTTGGTCGTATGTATTTTTCCTTCTTTTGCTTCATCGCTTTTATAATTTGATGATTTGGTAATTTGATGATTTGGTGATTTTAAGTATTATTTTGAATTGATTGCAGGGCTTTTTCTACCTGTATAATCAGCTCTTCCGGAGTCCCGTCATTATTAAAATTAAAATCTGCTATTTCAATACACTTTGCAATATTCTGGCTGTTTGGGTCAGATGATACCATCTCGCGTTTTTCATTTTCTAAAAATACATCATAAGATATTCTGTCAGTCTCAGATTGCCGTTTAACAATCCTTTCATATCTTGTTTCCGGTTTAGCATCCACAGCAAAAAGATAAAAACTGCCTGTTTTTTTGAGATATTCAGCTTCACCCTTATTGCGTATGCTCTCAATAATGCTGTTATTCCCCGAAACTAAGGCTTCATTATATAATTGTTCAATGATATAGGATGAGGAATATTTATTCCGCAAATCATTTGCAACAATCACCATACTGTCCCTGTTCACAGGAAGATTACGAATATTTATTTCTTTAATAAGAAAAGTTCTTACAGAAAAATGAAGGAAGCCTTTATCACTGACAAGGTAATCTACGATTGTCCCTTTGCCTGCTCCTAATGTTCCTGTAATTCCAATAACTAAGCGAAGCGAACTCATGAACTCCTTTAAAGTATTAATTTGTGAATAATTATCATTGCCCAAAATTACATAATTCTTATTTAG
>CAZMDE010000128.1:0-7302 GCA_964564355.1 uncultured Bacteroidales bacterium
TTCATTTATAATGACTTTATATTTGGAAACAAATTGTATTTGTTTAGAGATATAGGGAGTGATACTGTTAATATATTTTATCCTATGCTAATAAACAGTATTAATAGCATAAAAGAAAGCATATTTCCACTATATAGCTTTAGAAATGGTACTGGTTCTAATATTGTGCCATTTGTATATAACAATCCTTTTAATTATATAATTTATGTTTTAGGATTAAATAATATAATATACAGTGTATTTTGGATAGAAGTTATTAAAATACTTTTAATAGCATTAATTGGATATAATTGGCTGAAACTACTTGGATATAAATATGAAAGCATTTTGATTGGAATCGTGTCAATATGTTTTTGTGGTTTTATGAATGTTGCTGGAACATGGTGGGAGTTCTCTGCTTATGTATTCTATTTAATGTTATTACTATATAGCTTTGAAATGTTATACCATAAAAAAATATGGCTATACCCAATAGCAGTTGCCTTTACCTTTATATGTAATCCTTCTTATGCTTTTATTATATGTTTACCTATAATTCCTTATTTGATTTATAGATATAATAAAACACTCTTGATAAGAACTGCTATATTTACTATTTTAGGTATTGTTATTAGTAGTTTTTTTACACTTCAATGGATAAATGTAATACTTAATAGTCCAAGAATAGGGAGTGGTGCTATGTTTCATAAATTATCAAATGTGCCTGTTTTTGGATTAGCAACCGCATTAGAATATAAAATCAACTTTTACAGTATGTTTGGTAATAACATACTGGGTGATAGTTCTAAATTTGTAAATATTCTAACGCCTAATGGTGGTAATATTAATTATTTAGAAAGATTATTAGGTTATATGGGACTTCTTCCGATTTTAATGTTACCTATAAGCATGATAGTTTTAAATAAAAGGCAAAGAGTAATAATTCTCATCCTATTGGTTTTAATATCCATGTTTATCATTTTCCCATATTTTAGATATGCTATATGGTTGTTCTCAGGTGATTATTATAGAATTACTAGTATGTTTGTGGTACTTCCCATAGTTCTTATTGCACTAAAAACTATAGATGCATTAAATATAAAGAGAGTGTTTGCTTATGTTATTATTCTTTTAGTTTGTGCAGAGTTTGCGTATTCGAATAGTAAAACAATAAATAGCAGAGTTGCTTTAACTGAAGATGACTTTAAAAAAGAAGTGTTATATAATGATGAAGCTACAGTATATTGCTTAAATTATTTAAAAGATAATGATAAAGGATTTTATAGAGTTAGTAAAAATTATATATGTAACCCGGGACTTGATAGAAGCTATGGAATAAATGAAGCTCAGGCTTATGGTTATAATGGAACTGCAACTTATAGCAGTTTTAATAATAAATATTATATACGGTTTTTAGCTAAAAATAAAATTGTAGATAGTACTAACAGAATATCTGTAATGCATACTTGGGGAGTAATGGATTACCCTTATCTGGAAAGGGCTTTAAGTGTTAAATATTTCTTGAGCAGGGGTATTACAAATAGTCCTTTATATAATAAAATACTTACTCATAATGGAATTACCTTATATAGAAACAAATATTTCCTTCCTCTTGGATTTTGTGTAAATGGGAATGAAAAGATGGAAATGGTTTCTCATAGTAGTAATAATATAAAAGGAAATGTACTTTTACGTGGGAATAGAAGTATGTTTTATAGTATTCCATATGATGATGGTTGGATCGTAAAAGTTGATAATAATAAAATTAAAACATTTGTATCTAATGATGGCTTTATAGGTATTAATGTTAACAAAGGATTTCACAGAATAGAATTAAATTTTATTCCGAGATGGTTTTATTTAGGAATAATATTATCCTTTGTTGGAATTGCAGCATATATTGGGATGTTATTATTTGTAAAATTTAAGGTATAAATAATTAATCCTGCCTTATGAAAACTTATTTTAATTTATTAGCTTTTGCCCCAGACTTATAAAGCCAGGCAAGAAAAGTTCCGATAAATTTACCCCAAATTCTTTGAAAAATTAACTTTTCTTCTTCGTGTCTTCTATTACTTTTTATTTGAATTGACGTCTGGGATTCATTATGCAATCTATGTAATTGCAGATTTTGTTTTAAATACACAAAGCTGCCATTTATTTCTGCAAGATTTAACCATTCATTCCAATCAAGATTATAAGTAAAGTCTTTGGAAAACCTTATATCATTTGTGTTATGCTTATTAAAAATAACTGTAGGACATGAAATAGAATTTCCAAATGCTAAAATAAATTTCTTTACAGGTATATAGCTTATGGTTTTGGAGATATAAAAAGGGAATAACAGAATTTCTTTGATAAATAAATTAATATTAAATGCCCTGATTTTACCATTTACTAATTCTTTATATCCTGTAAAAAAAATCAGGCTTTTATTATCAGGTTGTTTGTTTAAATATTTCAATAATGCTTCAGTATAAGCTGGTAAATATATATCGTCCTGATGTGCTAAAGTCAGATATTGCGTTTTGCATAAACTGAATGCATAATTCCAGTCTGTAGCAATTCCACTGGAAGTTTCATTAATAAAAAGAGGTATATTGTGTTTTTCAGATAAATTCTGAAGATATTTTGAAGGAGTGGAAGTAGAAATAATTATTTCGCTTTTAACAGTTTGTAATTTTAATGAATAAATGCATTCTTCCAGGTAAGGTGAATCTTTATATGCTAATATAACAAAAGTATGAATCAATATATAATTATGAATTTAAAATTAATGTTCAATATACAGAAAAGTTATTTAATCCTTTAAATTGGATTTTCTTAATAACGATAATTGTTCAGCTATTAATCCCAGGAAAAAGAATATTAATCCTGTAACAAAAGCAAGCAAAACACCAACACTGATACCACGACCAAGCATTACAAGAGGTATACCCCAGGCAAGTCCTGCGATAATACTTAACATTGCTATAGGAAAAAATATTTTCATAGGATTAAATAAAACAACAATATTTATAATTTCTCTTAAAGTTTCTAAAGCTGTCATAGTATTAATTGTGCTTTTTCCGACAATTCTTGGTTTTATTGTTATAGAAGTTTCAAGAATAAGATGCCTCTGACTGACAAATATTAAAGCAATAATATCACTGTAAGACATTGAATCGGGGCATAATTTTATATATTTTTTCGCCAGTTCTGTATTATAAATCTTCATACCTGAATTGATATCATGTATATGTAAAGGTAGCAATATTTTAGCAATAGTTCTGATTATAAATTTACCAATTTTCCTGTAATAATTTCCTTTTTGTCCTTTTCGGCTACCTACTATCATATCTGCATCCTTATCCACAATTTCCTTTAGCAATTTCTCAATATCCTTAACCTGATGCTGACCATCTGCATCAATTGTTATTATATATTTTGTTTCAGCTTCAAGAATACCGCTTTTAATAGCTCCACCATATCCCTTGTTAACTTTGTGGTTTAATATTTTTAACAACCCGTTTAAAGCAAAATCATTCAGCACATTAAGAGTATCATCTTTTGATCCATCATTTACGATTATCAACTTACTGCCCGACTCTCTGCAAAAATTAAGTAATTCGGGCAAGAAAGCAGCTAAAGATTTTTCTTCATTATAAGCTGGGATGATAATTGTTAAAATATTTTTATAACTTTGCATATAAAATTCTTTTACGCTACAAACCTACATAATATTTTTTAAAACTTACAAACATTAATATTAAAAATTTATTAGGTTACTTCTAACCTTTGAAAATTATTTATCACTGAAAAAAATTATTTGTTATTATGTTATTATCTTTTTTAAAAATTCCATTAAAAAATTAAAATATACTTTGTATATTCGCAATTCTGAAAAAAAAAAATTTTGAAATAATAATTTTTATACCTTTGTAATAAAATACGTAAAGTTACGTATTTAATACTTATAAATATTTGACAAATAAAATGGTAGTTAAATCACTAAGAGATTATTCCGCGCTGAAATTAGATAAAGATTACACTCTAAACCAGGTTTTAAAAGAGGTATGGGGTTTTGACAGCTTTAAAAGCAACCAGGAAACAATTATAAGAAACCTTCTATCTGGAAAAGATACTTTTGTAATAATGCCCACAGGTGGCGGTAAATCAATGTGTTACCAACTACCAGCATTAACAATGTCGGGTACTGCTATAATAATCTCTCCTTTGATAGCCCTGATGAAAAACCAGGTAGATGCTTTAAGAAATTTCGGTGCTGAAGAAGGCATTGCAAACTTCTTAAATTCATCTCTTTCTAAGAATGACATAATAGAAGTTAAAAAATCACTTACTGACGGTAAAACAAAGCTTTTATATGTAGCTCCTGAATCCCTGACAAAATTAGAAAATATTGAATTTTTAAAAAATATAAAGATTTCTTTTTATGCTATTGATGAAGCTCACTGTATTTCTGAATGGGGACATGACTTCAGACCTGAATACAGGCGACTTCGTCCGATTATAGAAGCTATAGGTAAGAAACCAATAATTGCACTGACAGCTACAGCAACTCCAAAAGTGCAGCAGGATATTCAGAAAAACCTTAGCATGAATGAAGCTGTATTATTTAAATATTCTTTTAACCGTCCTAACTTATATTATGAAGTTAGACCCAAAACAGACAATGTAGTCAGGGATATTATCAGATATATTAAAAGTAAACCGGGAAAATCAGGTATTATCTACTGTCTTAGTCGTAAAAAAGTTGAGGAACTTGCTGAAAACCTGAAAGTTAATGGTATCAGGGCTGAACCCTACCACGCTGGACTTGAATCAATTACCCGTAAAACAAATCAGGATAAATTTCTGATGGAAAAGTGTGAGGTTATTGTTGCTACTATTGCATTTGGCATGGGTATTGACAAACCAGATGTTCGTTTTGTAATACATTACGATATACCAAAAAGCCTTGAAGGATATTACCAGGAAACCGGCAGATCAGGTAGGGATGACGGTGAAGGAGTTTGTATTGCATTTTACAGATATGATGATATACAAAAATTCGAGAAATTTCAGAAAAACAAACCTATTGCTGAACAGGAAATAGCTCAGCAACTTCTTTTAGAAACAGTTTCCTATGCTGAATCATCAATTTGCCGTAGAAAGCAATTATTACATTATTTTGGGGAGCAATTTAATGAAGAAGAATGCCAGAATTGCGATAATTGTCTTCATCCTAAGCAAAAATTCGAAGGAAAAGATTATGTAGAGAAAGTTTTAAAGGTTGTGTTTGCAGTTAAACAATTGTATAAAGCAAAGCATGTAGTCAATGTTCTTGTTGGTAAAAACTCTGCTTCCCTAAAGCAATATAAACATCACAAGCTTGACGAGTTTGGACTTGGTGCTGACCAGGATGAAAAATTCTGGAATGCAGTAATAAGACAGTGCCTCATACATCAGCTTCTGTACAAGGACATAGAAAATTACGGTTTATTAAAGGTTAGTCAGGATGGATTCAAGTTTTTAAAAAACCCTGAATCTATAATGCTCGTCCGCGACCACGATTATGACAATGTAGAAGAAAATGAGATGTATGATATCACTGGTGGTAGTAATACCTCTGCTGTTGATAAAGTTCTCTTTGCACTGTTGAAAGACCTTCGTAAGGAAATTTCAAGGAAAGAAAACCTACCGCCATTTATTATTTTTCAGGATCCGTCTTTGGAAGATATGGCAATACAATATCCTCTTACTACAGATGAACTTAAAAACGTTACAGGTGTTGGCGTTGGTAAATCTCATAAATACGGACAACCTTTTCTTGAACTGATAGCCAGATATGTTGATGAAAATGAAATAATACGACCTATTGATATGGTCGTTAAATCTGTTATTAATAAATCAGGTTTAAAAGTCTCTCTTATTCAAAATATTGACCGGAAAATTTCTCTTGATGATATTGCTAACAGCAAAGGAGTGAGTATGGGGGAACTGCTCACTGAATTGGAAAGTGTTATTTCTTCAGGCACAAAAGTTGATATATCCTATTATATTAACGAAGTTGTTGACCCTGACCATCAAAGCGAAATCATTAATTACTTTAAAAATGCTGAATCAGATTCTGTGAAAACGGCTCATGACGAACTCGGCGAGGATGAATACACCGAAGAAGAAATTCGCCTTATGAGAATGAAATTCATTTCAGAATACGGCAATTAATTCCTAAGTTGTAAGCCATATATCAATTAATATACATGAAAACTTCTAAGTTATCAATTATTCTTAATGTAATTTTATTGTTTGCAGTAGCCGTTTTATATTATCTGCATTTTAAACCAGCTAGCAATAAACAAAACTCCAGGGATGATATTCAAATATCAAATCTTACAAATACAAATATAGTTTATATGAATTCAGACACAGTCTGGAACAAATATAAATTTGTACTGGATAAGAAAAAAGACCTTCAGGAGTATGAAGAAAGACTGCAAAACCAATATAATTCGAAAGCACAGTCATTTAAAAGAGAATATGAGGATTACCTAAAAGAAGGTACTTCAGGAAAATTATCTCTTAGTGAGCAGAAAAAAAGGGAAGAAGAGTTAAGTTTAAAACAACGTGATTTGACTGAATTTGATAAAAAATTATCTGAAGAATTTATAGAACTTCAGCAAAAACTTAATAATGAAATACAGGATAGCATTACAAATTTTATTAAAAAACACTATGCAAAAAACAATTTTAATTATGTAATGGCTTATTCCCGTAGTAGCGGAATCCTTTATGCAAACAATAAATTTGACATTACAAAGGATCTTGTGAATAATTTAAATAAAGCTTACGAAGCAAGAATAAGTCGTAAGTAGTAAGTCGCAAGTCATAAAAAAATATCTATCAATAATAATTAGTAGTTAGCTTAAATGCAAAGTTTATTAAAATATATAATATTAATAATATTTCTAAGCAGTTGTGGTGAGAGGACTGAGAAGGTTGTAAGCGACAAGTATCCTGATGGCACTCCGAAGGTAGTAGAATATTATAAAACCACCAATGATGTCAAAAAACTGATAAAACAGAATTCCTTTTATCAGGACAAAAAATTACAGGCAGAAGGAGGAGTAAAGAATAACAAGATGGATGGAAAATGGACCTACTATTATAATAATGGTAAGAAATGGAGTGAAGGATTTTTCAGAGAAGGTATTGAAGATGGTACACATACTACATGGTATGACAATGGAAATAAACGATATGAAGGTAAATTTAAGAATGGAAAACGAATTGGAAAATGGACATTCTGGGATGACAAAGGCAAAGTAATTAAAGTTATCACCT
>CAZMDE010000129.1:0-733 GCA_964564355.1 uncultured Bacteroidales bacterium
ACTTATAATTATAACGTGATGTATTGTTTAAGATTTTATAAATTTATTGATTTTTTAATTGTTAATTGTCAATTGTTAATTGTTAATTGTTAATTGTTAATTGTTAATTGACTTGTACCCGGAGCCGGAATCGAACCGGCACGAGCTTTCGCTCATTGGTTTTTGAGACCAACGCGTCTACCTGTTCCGCCATCCGGGCATTTTTTCTGTTCTATGTTTCTGGTTTCTGGTTTCAAGTTTTAATTAATTATTTGTTTTACTATATACTCACTACTCACTACTCACTAATTCTTTCGGAAAGAATTTTTGTTGAAATATTAATAAAGTGAAAACTCCAATAGATATACAAGAATCTGCTATGTTGAATACAGGACGGAAAAATATGAATTCCTCATTTTTCCAGAATGGGAACCATGCTGGAAAATGCCCCTGAATAATTGGAAAATAGAACATGTCTACAACTGATCCCATAAAAAAAGTGCTGTAACCTCCCTGGCTGGGTAAAAATGTAGCTAATTGAAATATACTGTCAGAAAACAAATATCCGTAAAAAACAGAATCAATAATGTTTCCGACTGCACCGGCGAATATTAATGACGCTGTAATAATTAATCCTTTGTGAGCTTTTTTCTTAATTAGTGAATTAAGATACCAGAATATTATACCTGAAGCCAGAATACGAAACAATGTCAGAAAAAATTTACCATTGTTACCGCCAAACTCCATACCGAAT
>CAZMDE010000129.1:743-2799 GCA_964564355.1 uncultured Bacteroidales bacterium
GGTTGGGCAGGTATAGCCCGCAGTTTTGGATTATATTATGCCTGATGCTATTATACGGAATAATGTAAGTAAAATTTTACCTTTGTCACCGCCAAACTCCATACCGAATGCCATACCATTGTTTTCAGTAAAATGTATGATGAACCAGTTATTGAAAATATGATACTCTTCACCAAGCATCATATGTGTCTTAACCCAAAATTTAAGACATTGGTCAGCTAAAAGTATTATGAAAATTATTGATAAAGCTCGTTTCAAAGGTTTATGAGTTCAGTAGATTAATCTTCTAATCTTAAGAATCTTATAATCTGATAATCTATTTATTTAGAGCTTTGCTGCAATTTTGCTTCTACGCTTAAAGTTGCATGAGGTACTAATCTCAGTCTTTCTTTAGGTATTAATTTACCGGTCACCCTGCAGATGCCGTAAGTTTTATTTTCAATTCTTATCAAAGCATTTTCCAAAGATTCAATAAACTTCCTCTGACGGGCGGCAAGCTTACCGTTTTCTTCCTTAGATAGAACTTCGTGACCTTCTTCAAGAACTTTAAAAGTCGGTGAAGTATCATTTATATCATTCTCATTCTTATTTGTATAAGCCTCAGTAAGAAGTTCCAGATCCTTACGGGCTTCATCTAACTTGTTCAGAATTATAACCTTGAATTCCGCCAGATCAGCGTCTGTATATCTTGTCTTTTCAGATTTTACCATAATTACAGTTTTTTAAAGTTAATATAAATAAGAATTTAGGGAAGTTATGAAATAATATTATTTTATCTATTGCCTAATATCTAATTTGTATATTTCTCAATTTTAACATAAGTTTTTGTACTGTCATCTAACTCAACTAAGGTCTTATTATTGTCTTTTGAGTCGAGTTTATCTATTATTTCCAGAGATTTAGCTAAAATTTCGCTGCAAATGTACGAATAATTGTTTCTCACAGCAGAATTTATTTTTTCATTGCTTTCTATCTCTATGATTATCTTGTCAGTAACTTCAAAATTCTTTTCTTTCCTTAGATTTTGTATCCTGTTGACAAGCTCTCTTGCAAGCCCTTCTTCTCTTAGCGAATCGGTTATTGTCATGTCAAGTGCAACTGTCAGGTTTCCCTGGTTTTGAACTGTCCATCCGGGAATATCCTCGGAACTTATCTCCACATCTGATAATAATATCTCTATTTCCTGACCTTCTATTTTAAACAGATGTTTTCCCTCATTTTCTATCCTGCTTATATCATTACTCTTAAAACCGCTAATTTCTGTGGCAATCTGCTTCATGTATTTGCCATATTTTGGTCCAAGCTTCTTGAAATCAGGTTTTATCTTTTTAACTAATATACCTTCTGTTTCTGTGAGATACTCAAGGTTTTTTACATTAGTCTCATTTAATATCAGGTCTTTTATTGAATCTAACTGTGCTTTAAAATGCTCATCAAGAACAGGTATTAAAATTTTATTTAATGGCTGACGAACCCTGATTTTAGCTTTTTTCCTTAATGACAAAACCATTGATGATAGCTTTTGAGCAAGCTCCATCCTCTCCTCAAGCGGCTTATCTATTAGCTTTTCATCTGCAACAGGAAAATCTGTCAGGTGAACTGAATGAGCTTTTTGTTTTTTTGTAACCTCATTTAAATTAATGAATATCCTGTCCATTATGAAAGGTGCAATCGGAGATGCTAATTGTGTTATCACCTCAAGGCATTTATATAAGGTCTGGTAAGCAGATATTTTATCCTCATTATATGTGCCTTTCCAGAATCTGCGCCTGCACAGCCTCACATACCAGTTGCTCAGAAACTCATCAACAAATTCTTCTAACGCTCTGCCTGCCTTTGTGGGTTCGAAATCCGCATAATATTCATCAACCTTTTTTATCAATGTGTTCAGCTCGGATATTATCCAGCGGTCTATTTCAGGTCTCTTCTCTACAGGTATCTCCTCGTCTTTATAATTAAACTTATCAATGTTTGCATAGAGAGCAAAAAAGGCATAAACATTATATAATGTTCCTAAGAATTTTCTCTGCACCTCAGTTATTCCTTCTTCATCAAA
>CAZMDE010000129.1:2809-7210 GCA_964564355.1 uncultured Bacteroidales bacterium
TTGGCATACATTGCAAAAAATTGATAAGTATTGTGAAGCGTTGAAAAAAGTGATCGTTGCACTTCAACGATGCCTTCTTCATCAAATTTAAGGTTATCCCATGGTTGAGCATTGGTCATCATGTACCATCTTGTGGCATCTGGTCCGTATTTCTCTATTGTGGCTATTGAATCAACTGCATTGCCGAGGCGCTTCGACATTTTCTCGCCTTTCTTGTCAAGCACCAAACCATTGGAAACGCAGGTCTTATATGCAACCGAGTCAAAAAGCATCACAGCTATTGCATGCAAAGTGAAGAACCAGCCGCGTGTTTGGTCCACACCTTCTGCTATAAAGTCTGCTGGAAAATTGTTTTTAAACTGTTCTTCATTCTCAAAAGGATAGTGAAACTGTGCATAAGGCATTGCTCCCGAATCAAACCAAACGTCAATAAGATCAGGCTCTCTGTGCATTTTTTTTCCTGTTGGGGAAACAAGAATTATATCATCAACAAAAGGACGGTGTATATCTATGCTCTCGTAATTATCTTTTGAATTATCATTAATCGCAAACTTAGCGAGAGGATTATCTTTCATAAATCCTGCCTTAACAGACTTCTCAATTTCCTCCTTCAATTGCCCGATTGAGCCAATGCATATATGTTCAGTTTTATCTTCATTTGTCCATATTGGCAATGGCACTCCCCAGAATCTTGAACGCGACAAGTTCCAGTCAACAAGGTTTTCAAGCCAGTTGCCGAACCTCCCTGACCCTGTTGATTCAGGTTTCCAGTTAATTGTCTTGTTCAGCTCAAGCATTCTCTCTTTATAAGCCGTAGTTTTTATAAACCAGGAATCAAGCGGATAATAAAGTATTGGCTTGTCAGTCCTCCAGCAATGCGGATAAGAGTGTTCGTATTTCTCAGTCTTAAAAGCTTTATTCTCTTTCTTAAGCTTAACAATTATATCTATATCAACATTGTTTTCTTTCTTAGGGTCTTCTTTACTTTGTGTTCCTTCTTGTAATTCTTTGTGTTCCTTATCATTTTCTTTCTTAATTTCTACATTACTTTGTGTTCCTTCGTGTAATCCTTTGTGCTCCTTTGTGGTTAAATTTTGTTTATCCGGTTCATATTCCTGCTTTACGTATCTGCCTGCAAATTCGCCCATTTCAGCAGTAAACTTACCCTGCATGTCAACCAAAGTTAATGAACCTAAACCATTCTGCTTAGCAGTCCTGAAGTCATCAGCACCAAAGCTGGGAGCTATGTGCACAATTCCTGTTCCATCCTCAGTTGTTACAAAATCTCCTATAACCACTCTGAAAGCATCCCCGTCATTTGGCTGTGCATAGGGGAGAAGCTGCTCATATCTTATTCCTTCCAGTTCAGAACCTTTATATTCACCAACAATTTGGAAAGGCATTGCCTTTTGTCCTGCTTCGTAATCCTCTAATTTCAAACCCGCATTCTGTTCTGGAAAATACTTATTTAACAGGTCTTTTGCAAGAATAACAGTAACAGGTAAATGTGTATAAGCATTATAAGTTTTAACTAAAACGTAGGTTATATTCTTCCCTACAGCAAGAGCAGTATTTGATGGCAATGTCCATGGCGTCGTTGTCCACGCCAGAAAATATATATCGTTAGGTGAAATGTCCTTATTGTTAGGCGAAGCGTCCACGCTTCGCCTTCCAGTTTCCAGTTTCCAGCTTCCAGCTTCTACCTTAAACTGCGCCACTACCGTATTATCCTTAACCATCTTATAGCATCCCGGTAGGTTTAATTCATGTGAACTAAGCCCTGTCCCTGCTGCCGGAGAATAAGGTTGGATAGTATAACCCTCATATATCAAATCCTTTTCATATAGCTTTTGCAGCAAATGCCAGACAGTTTCAATATATTTATTTTCAAATGTGATATATGGATTATCAAGATCAAGCCACATTCCCATTTCTTTGGTTAGAGTGTCCCACAGGTCCTTATATCTCATCACCTCTTTGCGGCATTCCTTATTATATTCAGCAATACTTATCTTCTTTCCTATGTCTTCTTTAGTAATTCCAAGCTTCTTTTCAACACCTATTTCCACAGGCAAGCCATGAGTATCCCATCCTGCTTTACGTTCAACATAAAAGCCTTTCAAAGTCTTATAACGGCAGAACATATCCTTTATAGTCCTTGCCATCACATGATGTATCCCGGGAATACCATTAGCAGAAGGAGGTCCCTCATAGAACACAAATGCCGGATGCCCTTTTCTTATCTCAAGGCTCTCCTTAAATATCTTCTGCTCTTCCCAGAACTCCAGTATTTCTTTATATGCTGTTATTAAGTCAAGCTGCTTATATTCCCTGTATTTCTTTTCCACCTCTTTGCTGATTATTTGTTTAATTAAAAGTTTGCAAAAGTAGTTAATTTATTTTTAGTATCAAGACACAAGTATCAAGATATTAGACTATTCAGGCTGGCGCTCGTTTGTAATGGTTGCTTAGCTTGTCGAAGAACGAGTGCCTGTTATATTTTACTGCTCACTGTTCATTGTTCATTGCTAAGGCTGGCGCTCGTTTTTAACGAGTGCCTAATAATTATTCGTTTGTAACGAATACCTCTTTTCCTTCCTCATTAAGACTTTCGACTATTTTCTCATCCAATCTGCAAAATTCTTCCAATTGTTAACATATTTTATTAGGTTCGTGTTCCTTTTTTACTTATATTTGCATATTGTTTTAGATGTTTTTTTGTTGTTTATTTTTACTTTGAATATTATATGACTTTAAAAATTTATTACAATTACATAATTGTTTTTACAGTTTTCGGTTATAAATCCGTAGCAATTTCCCTCACATAAAAATAAAATTGATTAGCGTACGAAAAGCGTTCCAATAGTGTACGAATAGTATTCTAATGGTATTCTCCTGGTGCATACATTGATTATCAATGGCTTATATATGATGCATACATGGAGTTTATTCTAATTGTCAATATGGGGTATTTTGCTTATTTATAATCTTTTAACATAAAAAAGGGATGTTATCGCTCAAAGCGATAACATCCCTAAAAGTATAAAACTTATTATTTTAAGTCTTTATTCTAATTCTTTAAGCTGCTCTGGTGTAAGAACCTTTTTTAATGCTTCCATTTTATCTTTGTTGGTTTTATCACAAAGCTTTTCACATGTAGCATTGCAACCTCCGGCAGTCTTCATATTTTGTTCCCTGTCTTTTATTGATTTTAATATTATTTCACGTACTTTAGGAATCTGCTCATTTGTAAGTTTCATTCTTTCAGAGCATATTTTTATACATTTATCTACTTTTTCTTCAGGGGTCATTTTCCACATATCTGAATTATATCCTATTCTTCCCATTCCGGGTTCACATCCCATTTTTCCCATTCCCTGTCCACAACCCATTTTTCCCATACCTGGTCCGCAACCCATTTTCCCCATACCTAGCTCGCAACCCATTTTCCCCATATTATGTTCACAACATATCTTATCACAATTCATACAGCACATACCTCTGCATCCGTCAAAATCTCCCATCATACAGGGCTTTTTATCAAATTTGCAGTTCATTTCTTTATTGCACATCATTTTGTGGTGGTGTACATATTTGCATGTTCCGGCAGAAACTGCAAAAAGTATAATTATAAAGCCTGAAAATACAACAAACCAAGACATAAAACTGAAACATTTACCAAGATTATCTTTTCTTGTTTTGGCTAATAAGAACATACCGGCTACTATTGCCAGCAGAGCAAAAGATATTGCAACAGCTAAAATCATATAACTATTTTTTTAAATTTTGCCTACTCTTTTATCCAGTTTTTCGGCTTCCACTGAAGTAAATAATAACTAAGATAATATTAAATTATTGTTTGAAGCAAAATTAATAAATATTTTACATAATAAGAGATTCTGGTTAAATTTTTATGTAAGTTTGCAATGAAATAGTCTTAAGTAATAATACAAATATAAAATTAAACAAATAAACAAGTGAACAACTAAGCGAAGCGTTCTCATGAGTACTTTAATATAAAAATTATTATTACGAATAAATGAGCTAATTAATTAATGGCTAAATTTGGATTGACAACAGGACATATTGAGAAACATTTTACAGGTTCTGAAACAGTCAGGGATATAGTAATAGGAATGTCAGACGGTTTAACAGTTCCTTTTGCCCTCGCAGCAGGTTTGTCTGGTATCCAAAACAAGCATAATAGTACTGGCAGGATTTGCAGAGATTGCTGCAGGTTCAATAGCAATGGGACTTGGAGGTTATCTTGCAGCGAAAAGCGATACTGAGCATTATGCTTCTGAAAAGAGGAGAGAGGAAATGGAAGTGAGAGAAATACCGCAGGCAGAAGTGCAGGAAGTTGTTGATGTTTTTAGTGCTTATGGAATTACTAAAGAAGAA
>CAZMDE010000130.1:0-5878 GCA_964564355.1 uncultured Bacteroidales bacterium
ACTTAGAAAATCTATATTATTTATGTACTAAATTACACTAAGAATTTTAAGGTTACGCAAAGGAATAAAAAAATCTTACTATATAACTTTAATACAACTACGGTTTTCTTCTTGTTTCAGCCATTTTAATATATCAGTTTTTGAGAAATATAAGTATTTGCCTTTTTTCATGTAAAGAATACTCTCTCTAAACCTGAGCCTTTAAATTGTACTTGCCTGCAGGTGAAGCAAATTTGACAATTAAGTTACAGTCATAATATCATTATCAGTAGCATTATTAATTGATAATGTATTACCTGATAATAATAATATCTGCTCTATATTATCTAATCTTTCAAATACAAGGACAATCGCTTCTGGTAAATTATCAAAACTTATTTTACACATAGTTTCTTTTATTTATATATTATATTAATCTTGTTCAAAAGTTTTAAGAAACTTTTAGTATTGTTTAGATATAATATGAAAAAGGAAAACTTCTGTGGAAGAAATTAATATAGCATTATTAATTATATTAATTAATCCAAATTCTATTTATTCAAGGATTTTATATTTATATGTATTTATGAAAAAACAAAACTCTATTAATTGTTGAATAATAGAGTTTTATGTTATAGAGTGTGACTCCGAAGGGATTCGAACCCCCAACCCCCAGAACCGGAATCTGGTATTCTATCCAGTTGAACTACGGAGCCAAAATCAATGAACAATGAACAATTAGCAATGAACAATTTTAATTAATTTACTTCCCATGTTGCGCCTTCTTTAGTGTCTTTGATAATAATTTTAAGTTTATTAAGTTCATCCCTTATTTTGTCTGAAGTTGCAAAATCCTTATTTTGCCTTGCTGTCTGTCGCAGTAATATAATTAATTGCATTAGCTCATCTGTCAACCCACTATTAGATTCCTTGTCTTCTTTAATAATTCCTAATATTTCAAACAGAAACAAGTTGAAAATCTTTTTTAATAATTCTAAATCATCAATAGTAATTGTTTCTTTTTTATCATTAACTGAATTAATAATTCTTGATGCTTCGAAAAGATTTGCAATAACAATAGGACTGTTGATGTCATCATTCATTGCATCATAACAATTCTTTTCCAAAGACTTGATATCAGAAGTTGATTTATCAGAAGCACTTAATTTCATTAAAGTTTCATAACTTATCATCAATCGTTTCAATCCTTTTTCAGCAGCCTGCAACGCTTCGTTTGAAAAATCAAGAGTAGAACGATATTGTGCCTGAAGAATAAAAAAGCGTATAGTCATAGGACTATAAGCTTGCTGAAGAGATGGATTATCACCTTTGAACAACTGGTCAAGAGTAATGAAATTGTTCAGAGATTTTGCCATCTTTTGTCCGTTAATCGTAATCATATTATTATGTATCCAGTACTTCACAGGGTCCTTGCCATTTGCAGCAACAGACTGGGCAATTTCGCTTTCATGATGCGGAAACATTAAGTCCATACCGCCTCCATGAATATCAAACTGCTCACCAAGATATTTTGCACTCATGGCAGAACACTCAAGATGCCAACCGGGAAAACCATCACTCCAGGGAGATTTCCAGCGCATTAAATGTTCAGGATTAGCTTTTTTCCATAATGCAAAATCTACCTGATTTCTCTTTTCTACCTGACCTTCAAGCTCTCTTGTATTGGAAATTAGTTCATCAAGTACTCTGCCAGATAGTATACCGTATTTATGATTTTGAGAATATTTAATTACGTCAAAATATACCGACCCATTAACTTCGTAAGCATAACCAGCATCAAATATCTTTTTAATCAATTCTATTTGCTCCATAATATGTCCTGATGCATGAGGCTCAATACTCGGAGGAAGTGTGTTAAGCTGCATCATGTTTAAATGATAACGATTAGTAAAATATTGAGCAACTTCCATAGGTTCCAGATGCTCAAGTTTTGCTTTCTTTTCTATCTTGTCTTCTCCCTCATCCGCGTCATTTTCAAGATGACCAACATCCGTGATATTTCTAATATAACGGACTTTATATCCAAGGTGCTTTAAATAGCGGAATATTAAATCGAATGTAATAGCAGGACGAGCATGACCAAGATGAGCATCGCCATAAACTGTGGGACCACAAACATACATACCAGCTAATTGTGGATTTATGGATTGAAATAATTCTTTCTTTCTGGTAAGTGTATTATAAATGTATAAATCCATTGTTGAATTATTAATTATTTATGATTTTCTTTTCACTCTTAATTACTCTTATCCACTTAGGAATGGCATCAGAAAATATTAATACTGCACAAATAATAATTATAAGAGTAAGTGAAAAATTTATTATACCCTGAACTTGTGTTTTAGGGACAGCAATCTGAGGTAAATAAATTCCTATCATATTCTCAAAACCTGCAATTATAGTAGTGATGCCAACAAAAGTCATAGGAATAATAGTAACCCATGCATACTTAGCTTTACCGCTGTTTATGATATATGAAGTTCCAACTGCAAGAGCAATAGAAGCTAACAATTGGTTAGCGGTTCCGAACATAGGCCATATAGTTGCAACAGAACCTGTATAAATAAAATATCCCCAGAAAACAACTACAATAAGACTCGCAATGATGCTTCCGGGCATCCAATCAGTTCTGCTAAAAGGTTTATAGACTTTGCCTAACAACTCCTGTAACAAAAATCTTGCTACACGTGTTCCGGCATCTATAGTTGTAAGAATAAACAAAGCCTCAAACATTATTGCAAAATGATACCAGTATGACATAAGATGTCTTAAACCACCTATAGAAGAGAATATTTGCGCCATTCCAACAGCAAGTGAAACTGCTCCACCTGTTCTTCCGATAATATTTTCACCTACTTCTTTAGATAATTCAGTAATATTAGTTTCATTGAAACCCATTTGATTTAGAACAGGTAAAACTTTGGCAAATTTTTCAGCAGAGACATTTATCTGAAAATAATCGAGCGGTAAAAGACTTGATGCTGCAATAAGGGCAAGTACACTCACTACACCTTCAACAAGCATAGCACCAACAGCAATAGGTTTAATATCTCTTTCCCTCATTATCATCTTGGGGGTAGTACCAGTGCTTATGAGTGCATGAAAACCTGAAATAGCACCACATGCAATAGTTATGAAAAGATAAGGAAATAGCGAGCCCGGAATCACAGGTCCGCCACCTTTAATAAAAGGAGTAAAAGCAGGCATTTTTAATTCAGGTGCCACAATTATTATTCCTACAGCAAGCATTGCAATAACTGCAATCTTCATTATAGAGCTCAGATAATCCCTTGGCGTGAGCAAAAGCCAAACAGGAAGCACAGAAGCTAAAAAGCCATAAGATGCAAGAAGAATAGATAGTGTCTTATGGTCGAATGAAAAATAAGGAGCAAGAAAAGATGTCGGGACGTACTTACCATAAATCACTGCGAGAGTAAGTAATATAACTCCAAAAACAGTAGCTTCTCCTGTCTTTCCCTTGCGAACTTTAAACATCCAAATTCCCATTGCGATTGCAATAGGAATAGTAGCAGCAATAGTGAAAGTACCCCATGAGCTTTCGGATAGGGAATTAACAACCACCAATCCCAAACCTGCCAGAGCAATAATTATAATAATAAAAGTAGCAATAGAAGCTGTGACGCCACTGACCTTGCTTATTTCAACCCGAGCAATTTCCGCAAGAGATTTACCATCATGTCTAATAGAAGCAAGCAGTATTACAAAATCATGAACTGCGCCAGCCATAACAGCACCCACCAGCATCCAAACAAAGCCGGGGAAATAGCCAAACTGAGCTGCAAGCACGGGACCTACCAAAGGACCAGCACCGGCAATAGCAGCAAAATGATGACCGAAAAGAACCCATTTCTTAGTCGGAAAATAATTTTGTCCGTCATATAATCTTCCTGAAGGAGTAGGAATACTATCATCTAATGCTAATACTTTTGCTGCAATAAAGCTATAATAAAAACGGTATGCAAGCACAAAGAATGCAACAGCACCGATTAATAAAGGCATAGCGTTCATAACTCGATTATAAGATTATAAGATTATCAGATTAAAAAATTTATAAATTAGAGACCAATAACAGATTTGCCCTGTTCAAAAACAACATCTACAGGGATATTAGCTTTTTCAATAAGTTTTAAATCTTCTTTAAGCTGGTCTTTTATAATACCATTTTGTTCAAGATTCTTCTTAGCAAGTTCAAAATCACCATTACCCTGCAAGGTCATAATATCCTGAACTAATTTCACGACAGCCAGCTTCATCTTTTCAAAATTGACAATATATGTTCCATCGGCATTACGTGTGAAAGCGCCATTATCCTGCATAAAGTTAAAGCATTCCATATTAGCTTTTCCGTGAGCGCTTGCAGCACCAAAACGAACAGAACGAAAAGTGCCTGCAATAAAAGTAACATAATTATCCATTACTTCCCCTTCTTTCAGTTCCCCTTTTTCATATAGTTTTGTTACAAGATACAAGCCAAGAATATCAGCTTTACCTTCTTCAACAGACGAGTACATTTCTTTCAAAGCAGTTCTGACAACACCTTTCCCGTTAATAGTATTCTTAATCCCCATTCCATGGGCAACTTCATGAAACATAACATTTTCAAAGAAAGCATTAAATTTAATATACTTCCTCTGATTTTCATTAATCAGAATATCAGCAATAGGGACAAGTATCTTGTCAAATTTAGCTTTCATTGTATTCTTCAATTGCAACTTCCTGGTACCTTTCTTTAATTGTATCTTCTCGTCATTAGGCAGATTAATGGCAATTGTCTTGCTTCCGGAATTGCAATCACCGGCATAATAAATTGCATCATAAACATTCATATCAGATTCAGTACCCGGAATTTCTTTTTTAAGTTTGTTTTCAACAGGAAGCTCTTTCTGAAGCTGAGGAAGCATTGCAGTGAATTTAGCAAGCTTAGCGCTCCAGTCATTATCCTTGATAAGAATGAACGATTCATGAGCAGCCTTTACGCCATTCAGTGCATCTTCATAATTCTCAATAGGACCTACAATAAAATCTATTTTGGATTTTTTCATATCCATCCAGGCAACATCACTTTCATAATATTTATCTGTCAGCAATGCTTCAGCACGTAATTTAAGATACTTTTTAAACCCCGGTTCATCAGCAATTTCAGCAGCTTCTTTAATTAGAGAAGCAGCTTTTTCAACCTGTTCCTTGTAAGCCACATAATAAGGAATAACTTTCAAAGCGCCTTTTTCATCCCTTTGCAAGATTGTATACTGGCTATTCTTTTCTTTATCTTTTAGCTTTTCAAATTCTTCCTTTGTAATATCTTTAGGATAAAAGTTAGCACCTTTTGGCTTCTCTCCGTAACCATCAATAAAGGGCTTATTACCATCAAGCCTGTCCCAGGGACCATAGTTTATCATTGCAAATTTCTTAGTATCCTCATCTTTAATTGATGCTAAAAATTCGTCTTTATTTCCCAATGCTTCTATCCAGTGAATATCATCCATTAGCTTAGCAGCATCAAATAACAATGGCAGAAGTTTCTTTTCATTTGCTGTTAAACTGCTTATATCAGAAGTTAGTTTAACACTTACATATTTTCCAACCTTCATTTGCATTTCCGTTAAAGTTTTCACATTAGTAGAGTCTTTAGATTCCACTTTTTTAGATTTATTGCCGCATCTGTTAATTAAAACAACTAAAGCAATCATCATTAAAATAACAATAATTTGTTTTATCATATAAGTATAGATTAAGATTAATTAATGGTTCAAAATTATAAATATTTTTTAGTGAGAAGTAGAAAATATAAAATAATACTAAAATAAAACCTTTAAAATTTATTTCTTTCGGTTTAACTTCTTTTCTTGTTAATATC
>CAZMDE010000130.1:5888-7201 GCA_964564355.1 uncultured Bacteroidales bacterium
AAAATTTATTTTAATAAAACTCTAAAATGGCACAATATTTGAAGATTTTCTCCAAGGATAGAGACGAATATGAACAAGATAGAATATAAATAACCTTTGGTTCATAGAATAAGCGGAATTTCCAACCCGGAATACAAGTTTGAAATGTATTCAGAAATAGATAAACGTTAAAAACTTACCACAACCTCACCACAAACTTACCACAACCTCACCACAACCTCTCCACATGACGAGCCTATGTTGAGCTTACATATGGCTTGTATATGTTTTGTGACACGCTTGTCATAGTGTAAATATGAAAAATAGAACTGCGTAGGGAGTTGGGAGTAGGGAGTGGGGAGTGGGGAGTGGGGAGTTGGAAGTTGGAAGATGGAAGTCGGAAGCTGGAAGTTGGAAGTTAGAAGATAGAAGTTAGAAGCTGGAAGCTGGAGGCTGGAGGCTGGAGGTTGGAAGGTGGAGATTTGAAGATGGAAGTTGGTAAAACAGGAGGCTCATTACTGTCTCATTGCTGTCGCAATGCTGTCTCATTACTAACGCTTTGCTATAGTCGTACTAACGCTGTTACCCCCTATGGACATGGCTTTGAAGTGGCTTTGCAATGGCTGTACAATAGACTGGAAACTGGAAGTTGGAAGTTGGAAACTGGAAACCAGAGATAGAATAAAATACCACAGGTCACAGTCCAGAATTTACAATCAAATGCCAATACTAAGAAAAAGGAATTTGTATTGAACAAAAAAGCCCTACGGAGTACGCAGGGCTAAAGTGTTTTCACACTACGGCATATAGCCTTATTGTGATAAGAAAATTAAATGGATTAAAATATTTTCGATAAGAATAAGAAATATTTGTATTTTAGCTTGAAAATTGAAAGAAGGATTTTAGAAAGGTTAATTTATAAAACGAAAAAGCGAGTCTTTCGACCCGCTTTAGATGTTTTCACAACGGAATAATCCTTATTGTGATTCGCTTTAGATTGTGGTGCAAATATAATACATTTTAAATAAAACAAATAAAATAATAAAAACATGAAAAAAATATTAGGATTAGATTTAGGGACAAATTCGATTGGTTGGGCATTGGTAAATCAGGATATAGAAAATAATCAGGGAAAAATAATTGATGCGGGGTGTAGAATAATTCCGATGTCACAAGATGTTTTAGATAATTTTAGCAGTGGAGTATCAAAGTCACAAACTGCTGAAAGAACTGGATTCAGATGTACTAGAAGACTAAGAGAAAGGCATTTATTAAGAAGGGAAAGATTACATAGAGTGCTTAATATTCTTGACTTTCTTCCCAAGCATTATGCA
>CAZMDE010000131.1:0-310 GCA_964564355.1 uncultured Bacteroidales bacterium
GAAGAAAATATTTTTATTAATAATTTTTATTATTATAAAGATTGTTTTTATAAATGCCCAAACTGCTATTGATTATTACTATAGCGGGATAAATAAAACTAATCATAAAGATTACATTGGTGCAAAGCTGGATTATGAAAAAGCAATTCAACTTGAACCAAATTATGCTTTTGCTCATAATAATTATGCTTTACTATTGCTTCACAATTTCAAAGATATCGAAGGAGCCAAACTACATTATGAAAAAGCACTCAAAATAGAAGCAAATGATCCAATAACTAACTATAATTATGCTATAATGCTTATGGAT
>CAZMDE010000131.1:320-4486 GCA_964564355.1 uncultured Bacteroidales bacterium
AGCAAGAGAACATTTTGAAAAAGCTATTACCTTGGATCCTAAATTTGCTGATGCACATTTCAATTATGCAAAACTATTGAAAGATTATTTTGGGGAAAAGGAAAAATCTAAAAAACATTACATAGCTGCTACGCAACTTGATTCCAAATTAGTAAATACAAGCCTGGATATATACTTTGATGTCATTCGTACACAAAAAATTCCTAAGTTCTGATGCTAATTGTTCACTCTACATTCTCAATTCTCCATTCTCAATTCACTTTTATTCTTCCTTCAATACTCTAATCAGTGATTTAAGACTCACTAGTTTTAAAAAAGAAGCGAAGGCAATTGACATAATAACCATTATACTGAAATTTATTATCCATTGGAATTTAAGCAGTTCTTTGGAAATATAGTTAATTGCTATTACCCCCACTGCAAATGTCAATAAAGTAGATAAGTATTTATAATTAATTTTAAATTTAAAGGTTTGCTGGACTATAATCACCTGCAATAAAGCAGTAGCAAACTGAGTAACTAAGCTTGAATAAGCAGAGCCTTTAGCTTTCAATATAGGAATAAGTATTAAATTCAGGCATATATTGATAATCATACCACTGGCTGCAACAATATTTAATTGCTTTAGGTTTCCATTTGCAGTGAGAAGTGTGCCAAAAACATATGTTGTCGAAATTGCAATAAACCCTGTCATTAATAAACCAAAAATATCAGCAGAAGCCTCAACATGTTCTTTATACAATAGATGCATTAATTCATAACTATAGAAATTTGAACCAACTGCAATTATTACTGCAGCAGTAATCAGAAGTGTAAATGATAGTTTTACTAAATGTTCAACTGATTCTTTGTGTTTAAGCATCCTTGCAAAGAGAGGTAAAAGCAGAACAGAGAAAAGATAAGCAATCATGTTGGTTGCATCAAGAAGCCTGTAAGCAGAAGCATAAATACCTGCCTGAACTGAACCTTCAGAAGATGGCAGTATTCTTTCAATCATAACAGAATCTATGCGGTTATAAAATGTCATTAATAATATCAAAACTGCAAAAGGCAGGCTTTTCTTTATTATCATAATAAAGAATGGCCAGTTCCAGTTAAGTTTACTGAATGCAGCTTTTTTAATTACTACTGATAAGGCTATCAGGGCTGTTAGCAAATAGGCAGCAGTTTGTGAATATACAAGCCATTCTATCTTGAATGGTGTGCTGGTTAAATGTCCCCACAATAATATACTACAGATTCCAATCATAAATACTCTGTCCAATACTGATATCACACTATCGGTTTTAAAAAAGTGAAGACCCGAAATATTTGACCTCAGATATAAAATGAACATAATAAGAAACTGGTTGAAAACCATAATAAGCAATAAAAACATCTGCTGGGAATTATAGCCAATAATTAGTCCTGCAGTTAAAGTAATTATAAAATAAGCAACAGCAAGCATAAATCTTAATATCAATATACTTGAAAAATGTTTATTTAATAAATAGTCGTTTTGAGCAATGTTTTTATTGTTAAAGCTTGTAATACCAAGGTCAAGTATTATGTTAAACAGGAAGGAAAAATTAAAAATAGCAAAATAAAATCCATAAGCACTCGCCCCAACCTCATTTTGCACAGTACGGTCAATACCAAGTATCCAGAAAGGCTTTATTAGGAGATTTAGTGATAATAATATTATAAGATTTGTAATAAATTTTTTCTGTACTGTAAGAGTCATGCTTAAAATATCGATATTTGCTACAAAATTAACTTTTTTTATTTACTCACTACAAACTACTCACCACTCACTACTTATATGAGAATTGCAGTAAATACAAGACTATTGCTTAAGGATAAACTCGAAGGAATCGGCTGGTTTGAATACGAAACGCTTAAAAGGATTACCTGTCAGCATCCTGAATGTGAGTTTGTATTTCTTTTCGACAGAAAATATGACGAAAGCTTTATATTTAATGATAATATAACTCCAATTATTATTTATCCCCAGGCAAGACATCCATTTTTTTTTTTTTTTTGGTTAGAATATTCTATACGTAATATTTTAAAAGCTATTAAGCCTGATTTATTTTTGTCACCTGATGGTTATCTACCTGTAAACAAAATATCAAATATCAACTGTAGGTTTCTTCCTGTAATACACGATTTGAATTTTGAGCATTACCCTGAAAATCTTCCTTTTCTGACAAGAAAGTATAATAAGTATTATTTTCCAAAGTTTGCTAAGTGTGCTTCCCGCATTGCAACTGTTTCTGAATTTTCTAAAAACGATATTATAAGTTTGTATAATATTGATGAAAACAAGATAGACGTTGTGTTTAACGGAGCTGATGAAGATTTTAAACCACTTGATGCTGCTGCAAAAGCTGATACTTTAAAAAAGTATTCTGACGGTAAACCATATTTTGTTTTTATTGGTTCATTACATTCGAGAAAAAACCTTACAGGTTTGTTTAAAGCTTACGATTTATTCAGACAGAAAAGGGATAATATTAAACTTATAATTGTCGGAATTAAAAGATGGTGGACGAGCGATATAGAAACTGCATATAATAGCATGCAATTTAAAAATGATGTTGTTTTTACCGGCAGGCTCGATAATAATGAAGTTAATAATGTTCTTGGTACTGCAATTGCTCTTGTATTTCCTTCCTTTTTTGAAGGGTTTGGCATACCTATTATTGAAGCATTTTACTGTGGAACTCCTGTGATTACATCTGATGTCAGTTCTATGCCCGAAGTTGCCGGTGATGCAGCATTGCTTATTGACCCGTTTTCTCCCCAATCAATCAGTAATGCAATGATTCAAATAGTTGAAAATGATAAGCTTAGAAATGATTTAATTAATAAAGGCTTTCACCGTAAACTTCAGTTTACCTGGCAAAAAACTGCTGATAATCTCTGGACTTCAATAGAGAATTCTTTATAACAATCTCATTGAGATAGCATTTAACTAGAAACTTGGAACTTGGAACTTCTTATCACGCCACCAGGCTGATCTTCTTTTCAGCTATAAGCTTCCTCAGATTAATTAGTGCATATCTCATTCTGCCCAAAGCAGTATTAATGCTGACATTGGTCTGATCGGCTATCTCTTTAAAACTCATATCTGCATAATGTCTCATTAATAAAACTTCCTTTTGCTCTTCAGGAAGCAAGTCAACAAGGTTTCTTACTTCACGATGGATTTGTTCTTCAACCATCCTGTCTTCTACAGGCTCATCATAAACCTTGTATGTATTGAAAATGTCATAATCATCCCTATTCTCAATTACAGGGATTCTTTGGTTTTTCCTGTAATGGTCTATTATAAGGTTGTGAGCAATTCTCATCACCCAGGGAACAAATTTACCCTCTTCATTGTATGCACCCGAACGTAAGGTATTAACAACTTTGATAAATGTGTCCTGAAAAAGGTCATCAGCAAGGTCCCTGTCCTTTAAAAGAATATAAATATAAGTATAAACCTTGTCTTTGTGGCGGGTTATAAGTTTTTCTAAAGACGCCTCATTACCTTCCAAATAATTTTTTATCAGTTCTTGGTCACTGATTTGAATGGGTTTCATATCACCTCCTTTTTATGTTAATATTAATAAAAAAGAGTAGAAATTTGGTCGATAATAAGTCTTTTTAGGTTAGTTGATTTAAATATTTTGCAAATATACGGTTAAAAATAACGTAAAAGCAAATTTATTTGTATTTTTTATTAACTTTTTAACAAAATTTAAGCCAAACATTCTCATAATTTGAGAACTTTGCCGTCTTTTTAGATTATATAATACTAAAGACTATTTCGTTGAACATAGACAGTGTAGATACATCGAAATTTATTGTTATTAAAGGAGCAAAGGTTAATAACCTGAAGAATATCAATGTAATAATACCAAGAAACAAGCTTATTGTTATTACAGGTTTATCTGGTTCGGGGAAATCCTCTCTTGCTTTTGATACATTATATGCTGAGGGACAGCGCAGATACGTCGAAAGTTTAAGTTCTTATGCCCGTCAGTTTTTGGGGAGAATGAACAAGCCCGAAGTTGATTATATAAAAGGAATATCACCTGCTATTGCTATTGAACAAAAGGTTAATACACGTAATCCGAGGTCTACTGTCGGCACTTCAACTGAAATATATCATTATCTGAAGTTGCTTTTTGCAAGAA
>CAZMDE010000131.1:4496-7190 GCA_964564355.1 uncultured Bacteroidales bacterium
TTGTTAAAAGACATACTGTTACTGATGTAGTAAAGTATATTTTATCCCTGTCTGAAGAAACTAAAATACTTATCTATTCCCCTGTAAAGATTGTTAAGGAAAGACCTTTGAAGCAGCAGCTTGAAGTATTTACGCAACAGGGATTTTCAAGATTACTGATTGATGATGAAATTGTAAATATTGATCAATTAACTAAATCTCAAATCTCAAATCTCCGCTCTCCATTCTTATTGGTGATTGATAGATTAATTATTAAACATAGTGATGAGGATTTTAATTCACGTGTTGCAGATTCTGTTCAGACAGCTTTTTATGAAGGGGATAATGTCTGCATAATAGCGAAAAGTGAAGAGGGAAAAGAGAAGAGTGAAGAAAAAAGAGAGATATTCTCAAACAGATATGAGCTGGATGATATCAGGTTTGAGGAACCTTCAGTTAATTTATTCAGCTTCAATAATCCTTATGGTGCTTGTAAAACCTGCGGCGGTTTTGGTAGTATAATCGGCATTGACGAAGACCTTGTGATACCGGATAAAAGCTTATCAGTTTACGAAGGTGCTGTTGTTTGCTGGCATGGGGAGAAAATGAGCGAGTGGAAGGAAGATTTTATTTTGAAAGGTTATAAGTACGGCTTCCCTGTTCATAAACCATATTATGATTTGTCTGAAAAACAGAAGAAGCTGCTGTGGGAGGGAAAAGGCGACGAATTATACGGGTTGAATCACTTTTTTAAATTTATTGAAGAGCAAAATTACAAAATACAATACAGGGTTATGCTTTCAAGATACAGGGGAAAAACTACCTGCCCTGAATGCAACGGCTCAAGATTAAGAAAGGAAGCAAATTATGTGAAGATAACTGACAGGACAATATCCGAGCTTGTTATACTTCCTGTTAGCGATCTGTCTGAATTTTTAAAAAATATTCAGCTAACTGATTACGAAATTAATGTAGCAAAGAGGATTCTTTATGAAATAAACAGCAGGCTGCAATATCTCATTGATGTCGGATTAAGCTATTTAACGCTTAACAGGCTGTCTTCAACCTTATCAGGTGGTGAGTCGCAGAGGATAAATCTTGCCACTTCGCTTGGGAATAATCTTGTAGGTTCTATGTATATACTGGATGAGCCGAGCATTGGCTTGCATCCGAGGGATACAAACCTTTTAATTAAGGTATTGAAGAAATTGAGAAATCTCGGAAATACTGTCATTGTTGTGGAACATGATGAAGAAATTATGAGAGCTTCGGATTATATTATTGATTTAGGTCCCGAAGCAGGTATTAATGGCGGTGAAATAATATTTATGGGCGATTTTGATGAACTGCTAAAGATGAATAATAGTGATAAACGCTCTTTGACATCCGATTATCTTAATAAGAGAAGACAGATAGAAATACCTGCCAGCCGCAGGAAATGGAAGGAATATATTGAGATAAAAGGAGCGAAGCAGCATAATCTTAAAAACATTAATGTTAAGTTTCCCTTAAATACACTTACAGTAATTACCGGTGTTAGTGGTTCTGGAAAGACAACTCTTGTCAAGCAGATTTTATTTACTGCTCTAAGGAAGCTCTATGATAATTACGGGGAAAAGGTTGGAATGCATAGTAAAATAGAAGGTGATATTAAGAAAATCGGCAATATAGAATTTGTTGACCAGAACCCTATTGGCAGGTCTTCAAGGTCAAATCCTGCCACTTATCTGAAAGCTTATGATGAAATAAGAACATTATTTGCAGAGCAGCAGCTTGCAAAAGTGAGGGGTTATAAACCCGGATATTTTTCTTTTAACATTCCCGGTGGTCGATGTGAAGAGTGTCAGGGTGGAGGTTTTGTTGAGATTTCAATGCAGTTTATGGCAGACGTTAGTCTTGTTTGTGATGAATGTGGCGGCAAGAGGTTTAAGGAAGAAGTTCTCGATATACAATACAAAGAAAAGAATATTTTTGATGTGCTTGAAATGACCATTGATTATGCAATAGACTTCTTTTCTGAGTCTAAAGTTCATAATACTATTGAGAAAAGGATAGTTGCCAAGCTTCAGCCTCTACAGGATGTAGGATTAGGCTATCTCAGTCTCGGTCAGGCATCGTCAACATTGAGCGGGGGAGAAGCACAAAGAATCAAATTAGCCTATTTCCTCGTAAAGGGAACATCAGAAAAACCAACTCTGTTTATATTTGATGAACCCACTACAGGACTTCATTTTCACGATATAAAGAAATTATATAATTCCTTCCTTGCACTTCTCAAAAATGGTCATTCAATTATTATTATAGAGCATAATATGGAGATTATCAAGTGTGCAGACTGGATAATTGACCTTGGTCCCGAAGGTGGGGAAAAAGGCGGACACATTGTTTTTGAAGGAACACCGGAGGAATTAATAAAAGAAAAAAAATCCTATACTGCTGAATATCTTTCCAGAGTGATTAAAGAAGAGCAGAAAGTAAAGAGTAATTAACTATCAATAAATGCTGAAGCAATACTTTTCTGAAAACCTTATAGAAGCCGGATGTGATGAGGCGGGTAGGGGATGTCTTGCCGGACCTGTGTTTGCTGCGGCAGTTATTTTGCCTAAGGATTTTATTAATGAAATACTTAATGATTCGAAGAAGCTAAGTGCAAAGCAAAAGGATTATCTTCGTAAATTAATTGAGGAAAAAGCTTTGTATTGGGCTGTTGAGAGT
>CAZMDE010000132.1:0-7163 GCA_964564355.1 uncultured Bacteroidales bacterium
TAGAGTTTAAAAACTTTACAAACTTTATAAACTTTATGAACTTTATAAACTTAATTTTACCAATTCACCACCGCCTTATTAAATATATCTTCTATTAGATCATCATTTATTTGTTTAACAAGTCCTTCCTCAACCTCTCTCAGGTTTTTATTGCTTGGATAATCCTGAAACCTGGTAAATGTTGTTTCAAAGTTCTGTTTTTCATTCAGTCTGTTTGAAAATTTAACACTTATAGTAATGCTTAATCTGTTCAAAGCAGCCTTGTCAACTCCATTCTGTGTAGCTCCCTGCACTGCAATTGGCTGCGTTGAGTAATCAGAAATCACTCCTTCCACCTGCAAATCCCCATTCTTGTCTTTTAAAATAAGGTTGGTTTGGCTTGTGAATTTATCCTTCAAAGCATCAGTCATATTTTGGCTTAATGTAGGATTAACAAGAGATGCCTGGTTATTAAACCGTGTTACAGAAATAGTCTTCACATCCGGCGATATCGACGCCCCCGTAAATGAATAATTACACGAATTACTAATCAGAACAATTATAAAAACTAATATGTAAATTCTTATTTTCAATATTATGTTATTTTTTCCCTTTGCGTTACTTTGCGTATGACTTTGTGTTCTTTGCGTTTAAGATTTTTATTTATATTTTCAATTCAGCATTCAACATTCATAATTCTATGTTGTAATCTCGAATTTTCCTATACAACGTTCTTTCCGATATTCCCAGCTCTTTGGCAGTACGCTTTTTTATACCCTTATGTTTTATTAGTGCTCTCCTTATAAGCTCTTCTTCACCAGAATGAATTGACAAGCGTTCTTCCTTTACCTCACTTACTTCTATTGGTTCATCAATAATTTCAGTTTTTATATCTTCTTTAGTTGATTTATCTGGATTAAATACCAAATCAGTATTATCATTGAATTTCTTGATAATAGCCGTATTCTTTTCCTTTAAATTCTGATAAACATCAGGCTGCTGAATAATATCACCAACTAAGTTTTTCAGGTCATTTATATCTCTCCGCATGTCAAATAATACCTTATACAGCAGTTCCCTCTCTGAGATAATATTATCAGCTTGAGTATCCCTGAAAAGCACTGGCAAGTCAGAATTTCTGATCTGAGGCAAATATTTTGAAAGAATATTTGATGTTATTATTCTATCGCTTTCTATTATTGATATCTGTTCCGTAATATTCTTCAATTGCCTCACATTACCTGGCCATCTGTAATTTGTGAGCAGGTTTAGTGCTTCTTCCTCAAGCTGTATTGGTGGCATACGGTAATTCTCAGCAAAATCTGAGGCAAACTTCCTGAACAACAAAGGAATATCCTCTTTCCTTTCCCGTAATGGAGGTATATTAATCGGCACATTATTTAGCCTGTAATAAAGGTCTTCCCTGAATTTCCCCTGTCTTATCGCTTCTGACACATCCACATTCGTAGCTCCAACCACACGTACATTGGTTTTTATGACTTTGGAAGAACCTACCCTTATGAATTCACCCGATTCAAGTACCCTTAAAAGTCTTACCTGGGTTGACAATGGCAATTCAGCAACCTCATCAAGGAAGATAGTTCCCCCATTTGCCACTTCAAAATAACCCTTTCTTGCTTCATGAGCCCCTGTAAATGAACCCTTTTCATGTCCAAACAATTCAGAATCAATTGTCCCCTCTGGTATTTCACCGCAGTTTACAGCAATATAACTCCCATGTTTCCTTGCACTTAGAGTATGTATAATTTTAGGAAATGATTCCTTACCAGTACCGCTTTCCCCTGTAATAAGCACAGTCATATCAGTAGGTGCCACCTGCCGGGCAATATCTATAGCCCTGTTTAACAGAGGAGAATTGCCTATTATGCTGAACCTTAATTTTATGGCTTGAATATCCATATATATCTTTTTCGCCCCGCAAAAATACTAAAATCTATTGAATTTTATTGATTTGTATTAACAATTTCTCTGTGTAACTCTGTATATTCTCTGTGCAACTCTGTGTAACCTTTTTTAATTCACGGCTTTAACCCTCTTTGCGTTACCCTACACAACACTTTGATTCCTTTGCGGTTAAGCTATTTTTTAAATCATTCTTTATAAATCAAAAACCCTGCCAAAATGTCAGTCTCTTAAAATCCCCTTCCAAAACAAACTGCCTTTTTGTCAACTTAACCTGTTGGGATTGTTATCAAATTTATACGGGTGGCTTTCGGGCCGCATTCGGGTGGCTTATGGCAGGCTTACAGGTCGCATATAACCCGCATATTAAAAGATGAATTTGACAAATCTGATAAATCTGACTAATCCATTTACTTTCTTTCAATCATGGCCCCCAGCGCATTCAACCTCACATCAATGCTTTCATATCCGCGGTCTATCTGCTCGATATTATGAATTATGCTTTTGCCTTCTGCTGAAAGAGCAGCAATCAGTAAGGACACTCCAGCACGTATATCTGGTGATACCATTTCTATTCCTCTTAGTGATTGCTGACGATTCAAGCCTATAACAGTTGCCCTGTGTGGGTCGCAGAGTATTATTTGAGCACCCATGTCTATTAATTTGTCAACAAAGAATAACCTGCTTTCAAACATCTTCTGATGAATAAGCACAGATCCAGATGCCTGTGTCGCTGTTACAAGAACTATACTCAAAAGGTCGGGAGTAAAAGCAGGCCAGGGTCCATCGGATATTGACAGTATTGACCCTCCCATAAATTTATCAATTGTATATGTCTTTTGATCCGGAATATACATATCCTCACCCTGCCGCTCAATTGTAATTCCAAGGCTGCTGAATACTGTAGGTATATTTCCAAGATGATCCCATCCTGCATTCTTAATTGTTATTTCTGACTGTGTAAGTGCAGCAAGACCAATGAAACTGCCTATTTCAATCATATCAGATTGCAACGTATGCTCTGTGCCTCCCAGACTATCAACACCTTCAATTGTCAGCAAATTCGAGCCAACACCGCTGATCTTTGCACCCATTCTTATAAGCATTCTGCATAACTGCTGTATATACGGCTCACATGCTGCATAGAAAATAGTTGTTGTTCCTTTGGCAAGCACAGCAGCCATTATAAGATTTGCAGTACCAGTAACAGATGCCTCGTCAAGCAGCATATAGCAACCTTTAAGCTTTTTTGCTTCAACCTTGTAAAAGCTCTTCTTCAGGTCAAATTCCATATCTGCCCCAAGCTTCTGTAGACCTATAAAATGTGTATCAAGCCTTCTTCTGCCTATTTTATCACCGCCTGGCTGTGGTATGCAGGCTTTTCCAAACCGTGTCAGCAAAGGTCCTACTATCATTATCGAGCCTCTCAGACTTATAGCTTTCTGCCTGTACTCAGGCGTATGCTGATAATCAAGGTTTATGTCATCTGCCTGGAATGAATATTTACCCTTGTCAATCTTAACAACCTTAACTCCGAGTTCGGACAAAAGCTCTATGAGCTTATTTACATCCCTTATATCAGGTATATTGCTGATAATTACTTTTTCTGAAGTGAGCAGAGTAGCGCAGATTACCTGCAGAGCTTCATTTTTAGCTCCCTGCGGAATTATTTCCCCCTTCAGCTTCTTTCCTCCAGTTATTTCAAAATATGCCATAGTATCAATTAATAATTAGCATTTAACAATTTGTAAAAATATTAAAAAATTACTTTCATAATTGTTTTGTTAATTTTTAAATATCAACAGTTTATTTTTTTCTACCTTTGCATTCTAATTCAAATCATTTATCAATTAATTTAAAATGCTCTCTCCTGACATAAGCCTGCTTGATGAATCTTTAGACAAAGAAAACACAGGCAATTATAATCTTAACATACAGCTTTCATTTAATGAGTTCACTTATTGCATAATTGATAGTCATAGAAATAAATATATAGCTTTAGAACATTACAGCTTAAAGAAAGTTCATAACCATTACCAGCTATGCAATAAGCTGGATGAATTGTTTACTGACTTAAAATGGCTTTCAGGAAACTTTAATAAAACTAAAGTTTTATATATTATCAATAAGTCAACACTAATTCCTGTTCCTTTATTTAATGAAGATGAGCAGGAATCATATTTTAATTTCAATCATACGCTTGATGAGAATGAGGATATATGCTGTGATAAACTGAATAATCTCAGCGCATTCAACATTTATGCTATTCCGCATCCGGTTAAAATTAAAATAAAGGAGCAGTTGTTATTGCCTGTTTTCAGGCATCACCTGTCTGCGCTTGTTGAATCCCTGCTTATTCTTAACAGGAATCAGCATGAGGATAAAAAATTATATATAAATGTCAATCCTTCTCTGTCGGATGTTATAGTGCTTGAAGATAACAAGCTTTTATATAATAACACTTTTGAATATCATACACCTGAGGATTTTATTTATTATGTTCTCTTTGCAATCCAGCAGCTCAATCTTAATCCTGAAACCATTGAGGTTGTTTTAACAGGTGAAATCCAAAAGAATTCTGCTTATTATGATATTTTGTACAAGTATATCCGCAATATCTCATTTGCTAAAAGAAATGATGCATTCGAATATAGCTATGTATTTAAAGACCTTTCCCCGCATAACTACTTCAATCTTCTCAACTCAAATCTAATGGAATAACAATAGAAGTTAGAGGCTGGAAGCTGGAAATTATTTCTAACTTCTAACTTCTAACTTCCAACTTCTAAACTATGAGAATAATCTCCGGTTCACATAAAGGCAGAAATATAATAGCTCCGAATGATCTGCCTGTCCACCCTACAACAGATTTTGCAAAAACTGCATTATTCAATATCCTTTATTCCTATTTTAATTTTGAAGACCTCAGTGTGCTTGACCTGTTTGCCGGCACAGGTAATATATCATTTGAATTTGCTTCAAGAGGCAGCAAAGCAATCACCTCTGTTGATGAGAATATCAAATGCACAACATTCATCAAATCATTTGCTGAGAAATTAAACTTCGACAAAATAAGAGTAATAAAAAATGATGTATTTACTTACCTGAAAAGGACAGAAGATAAATTCGACCTTATTTTTGCCGACCCTCCTTATGATTTGGAAAATACTGAAGAAATAGCAGAACTTGTATTCAGTAAAAATCTGCTTAACAAGGATGGCTGGTTAATTATTGAACACCCTAAAAGAAAAAACTTTGAAACTCACCCCAATTTTTATCAGCACAGAGAATACGGCAAAGTAAACTTCACAATCTTTATAATGAAAGAAGAATAAAATATTTTTGTCTCCCTACACCCTACTCCCTACTAATTTCACCTTATTCTCTTCTGTATAAATCAAATATTTTTCCGTCTCATCATATCCGGCTTCGTTCAAAAGCTCTCCATATTTAATTAACTGTTTGATATGATATTCCTCGGGTTTACCGGTTTTATAATCAATAATAATGCATTTCTTACCCTTCAGAATTAACCTGTCCGGTCTGAAAACCTTTCCTTCTTTTGTCAGAATCTCTGCCTCATTCCTAATGTCCGAACCTTCTGCCTTTTGAAAGAAAGCTTTTATTTCAGGATTTGATAAAACTGTAGTTATTTTATCTTTAATCTTTTTAAGCTCCTCACTGTCAATTACACCTTCTATACTAAAATTATTAAGGACATTCTCCAGCTCATCAGCATATTTTATTTTAGAAAGAACTGTATGCAGAAGGTTTCCGGATTCCCTGTTTTTATCAGGATTCTCCACATCCCAGTATTCAGGAGTCCTCGCTTTAATTGTTATAGTTTTTCTCCAGTCATTTGAAATGATTTTATCAAGATGTCCGGGAGTCTTAGATTCTGATTTATCAGCTTTAAATTTTCTTTCCTGCTTTCCAAAATCAAAGATATACTTTCCTTCCTCCCATACACCTTCACTTTTTAGATATTCAGCAAGGATATCAGGAATGGATTTCATAACTTCAGATTTCTGGCTTGGTGATTTTGTCAAAACATAGATTCTTTCTTCAGCTCGTGTAAGTGTTACATAAAGCAGGTTTACAAGGTCAAGGTGTGATTTGCCTGTTTCGGCAAGATAAAGCTCCTTATATTTTGTATCCTCAAGGTTAGAGCCTGTTCTTAAAAGTGCTGAGCTTAGCTTTGAAATATCAGGCTCATCAACATCAACCCATAATAAGTCTTTTGTATTTTTAATTCTTTCAGAAGCGAAAGGATAAATGACAACAGGAAACTGCAATCCTTTGGATTTATGTATTGACATAATCTTTACTGCATCAAGCTCTGGCGGAACAATAAGGGAAAGCTTGCCCTTCTTCTCTTCCCACCATTCAAGAAAATCAGATATATTGTCAGTGTTCTTATTTGAAAATTCATGAACAGCATCAAGGAAAAATGAAATTGACGGATTAACATCCCTGCCTTCATTCAAGCCAAAAGTTCTTATTATGTTTTCGCAAAGGTCATACAGACCAAATGAGTATGGGGTTGGGAGTAAAGAGTTGGGATTAAGCTCAGAGTGCTGAATAATATACTTAGCAATTTTATCTTCAGGTGTGTTAATATATCTGAGGCAGGCAATAATAAAATTTATTGCAGGCGAATTTGAAAGCAGAAGCGACTCTGATGACACAACATCAATACCTTCCTTCAGCAGGTATTGAGCCATTTTGCTGGCATTCCTATTGCTTCTGCAAAGTATAGCTATATTCTTCAGGCGGAAATCATCCTTTAGAAGCTCCCCTATCAGTTCTTTCGCTCTTTTAAAATTAAGCTCATCAAATGTATCATCACTGTCTTCATTGTTAAGGAATTCCAGGCTTACATATCCGCCTTTCTTTTCTTCCGTAGGTTTTTGCAGGACATCTTTATAAATGGAATTGAATGGTGCAGGAATGCTTTGAGCTATAAAACTGAAAAGCTTGTTATTAAAATCCACTATGACTTTTTGAGAGCGGAAATTCTGTCCGAGGTTTATCTCCTCAAAATTTCTTATTAAACTTTCTTCTCTTTCCATGAGAAAGGGACTGTCTGTATCTCCTGTAATATTTGGTAATGCAGTAAACTGCTCAACATCCCCGTTACGCCAGCGATAGATTGCCTGCTTACCGTCACCTACTACCATATTGAAATTGCTTTCAGATAATGAATTATCTATGAGTGGCAAAAGGTTATGCCATTGAAGTGTTGATGTATCCTGAAATTC
>CAZMDE010000133.1:0-7160 GCA_964564355.1 uncultured Bacteroidales bacterium
CCCCTTTCGCTTTAACCCATTCCAATGCCTCATCATTGCTGCAGCAGGCAAGCTGGTTAGTGAACAAAGTTCCCAGGCTTGACCTTACAATATTAGGATTATAAATATCAGTCTGGTTATCGCAGATAATAATTGCATCAACATGAGCAGCATCAGCAGTCCTGAGAATAGCACCGAGATTCCCCGGTTTCTCAACTGTTTCAAGGATTATTATCAAAGGATTAACAGATAGCTTTATATTATTGAGGCTGTTTTCTTTTATTTTTGCTAAAGCAATAACCCCGTCAAAACTATCTCTGTATGCAATCTTTGAATAAACAGGTTCAGAAACCTCTATAGTCTCTATAGATTTAAAGTTTAACAATAAATCAGCAGATTCTTCATTCAGGTATTTTTTGCAATAAAGTATAGTTTGAATTTCATAATCCGCTTGCAGACAAAGGTTGATTTCCCTATAACCTTCAACAATAAACAGATTCTGCTTCTTCCTCTCCCCTGCTTTATTAAGCCTGATAACATTCTTTATTAAATCATTCTGAAGACTGCTGATAATTTTCATTAAAAATAATATTAACCAATAGCCAACAAAATTAATTTAATAATTGATAATAAATTCAATAGTTTTTATTGATCTGTTAATGTTTTAATATTTTTGACTGATAAGTTAAAAAATTTTATATACTTTTGCAACCTCAAAATTCATCACATGGCGAATAATTTATGGAAAAAATAAAAGTCTTATTTGTAACTCAGGAAATTACACCTTACCTTGAAGATACCCCGATGTCTTTTATAGGGAGATACTTACCACAGGGAATTCAGGAAAAACAAAGAGAAATCAGGACTTTTATGCCAAGATTCGGCATGATAAATGAAAGGAGAAACCAGCTTCACGAAGTAATACGTTTATCAGGTATGAACCTGATAATAAATGATAATGACCATCCATTAATAATAAAAGTAGCATCAATACAATCTGCAAGAATGCAGGTTTATTTCATAGATAATGATGACTATTTTCAAAGAAAAGCAATTTTTAAAGATAAAAACGGAGAATTATTCCCTGATAATGATGAAAGAGCAATATTTTTCAGCAGAGGTGTGCTTGAAACAGTTAAAAAATTAGGCTGGGCACCGGATGTAATTCATTGTCACGGATGGATGTCGAGCCTTGTATCAATTTTTGTAAAAAGAGCTTACAGGGATAATCCATTATATACTGAATCTAAAGTTGTTATCTCACTTTATGATGATGACTTTGAAGGAGAACTTGGCAAGGATTTTGCAAAGAAAGTGAAGATGGAAGGTGTTAAAGATAAGGATTTGAAATATTATAAGGAACCTACTTATATAAATATTTTAAAAACTGCTATTAGCTTAGCAGATGGCATAATTATTGCCAGCGAAAACATCAATCCTGAAATATTAAAATTTGTAAAAGAAGCTAAAAAGCATGTTTTACCCTTTCAGCTAATGGATAAGTATATTGACAAGTATTCAGACTTTTACGATCTGTTACTTAAAGAAAAAGTAGAATAATTTAAGATTTAAGAATTGAGAATTACGAAGTATTTTTATTCCGGGCTGCTTAGCACTGTTTTTCTTTCAATGATTGTATTGTTTTTGATGATACTTTATTCATGCAAAGAACCTGACCAAATTGGTCTCGAGCAAATAAAGGGAGAGAAATTAGGTGTTGATATTATTGATATTCCAGGGATAATACCCGGCACTAAGGATTCAATTTATTTGTTAGCACATTCAGTTAAGGAAGAGTCTGTAAAAACTAACAAACTTACATTAAATTTATTAGGTTCAATTCTTGACCCTGTTTTTGGTTCAACAACCGCAAGCATTTATACTCAGATTCAGCTAAGCACAAATAACGTTAATTTAGGAAATGCTCCCGGACTGGATTCTTTGGTGCTAAGATTAGCTTATAAAAGTTATTATGGTGATATTACTACAAGCCAAAATGTAAATGTTTATGAGTTATCAAGCGGTCTTTCAACTGATTCAACTTATTATTCCTATAATGATAATACCAAAAATAATAAAGCCGCACATTACAGTACAATTATAGGCAGCAAAACGAACTTCGTTCCAAGACCTAATGATACAGTTAAAGTAAATGGTGTGAAAATTGAACCTCATTTACGAATTACAATAACAGACTTAGAATTTATAAAAAAAATCTTTGAGGCATCCGGAACTTCAAACTTAGCAAATAATGCAAATTTTGTGAATTTTATTAAGGGATTATATATTACTGCTGATCCTGTAAGTAGCAATGGAGCAATTATGTATTTTGACATGTATTCAGCAATTACAGGATTAACTCTTTATTATAACAATACTATTAACGATACTGTCAAGCATTCATCATATAATTTTACTATAAATAGCAATTGTGTAATTTTCAATTCATATAACCACGATTATTCAGCCTCTACACAGCCTCAGTTTTTAAAACAGTTAATCAATTCACCGCAAGACACTATATTAGGTAACCAGGCTCTTTATTTGCAGGCAATGGGTGGTGTAAAAACTAAAATACTTTTTCCCGGAATAATGAAATTGAAAAACAATGGGAACATTGCAATTAACAAAGCTGAGCTTATAATCAGAGCTAATTTAACTGACCCGACAAATGCTACATATACCTCTCCACCCCAACTTGTATTATTAAGATCTACTTCGTCGGGAACATTAATTTTACCTCCTGATATTTTACAGGGGGCTAACTATTTTGGAGGTATATATGATAGTCAAAAAAAAGAATACAGGTTCAGACTTACATTTTATATCCAGGATTTATTAAATGGCAATATTAAAGGTGATAAAGGATTATATTTGTCGGTTGACGGAGCCTCTTATAATGCGCAGAGAATAGTTCTTAACGGTATAAAACCTACTGAAACTTCAAGAAACTTAAAACTACAAATTACCTATACCAATCTTACTAATTAATTAAATAATTTGTAATTTTGTGAATGTGCAAATTAAATACTGTTATTTGATAACAAAAGAAAAAAGCAAACAAATGAGCGCATTTTTAAAATTAATAATGCAAAAAATTAACTAACAACAAATACCTATGTGTGGAATTGTAGCTTATTTAGGATTCAGGGAAGCGTACCCGATACTTTTAAAGGGTTTGCACAGGCTAGAATACAGAGGTTATGACAGTGCCGGAATTGCAATTCTTAATAATGGTGAAATAAACTTGTATAAATGTAAAGGAAAAGTCATTGATTTAGAATTTCATACAAAAAATAAAAATTTAAAAGGTACAATTGGCATTGCGCATACTCGTTGGGCAACACACGGAGAACCATCAGATAAAAATGCACATCCACTCTATTCTCAATCAAAAAATTTAGCTATTATACATAATGGTATTATTGAAAACTATGTGTCTTTAAAAAAAGAATTATTAAACCGTGGTTATAAATTCCAAAGCAAGACAGACACAGAAGTGCTGATACATTTAATAGAGGATATTCAGATAAATGAAAAAGTTGATTTGGTCGAAGCAGTTAGAATGGCATTGAACCAGGTAATTGGAGCATATGCAATTGTATTGATATGCAAAGATGACCCTAATACACTAATTGCTGCTAAAAAAGGTAGTCCTCTAGTGATTGGTATAGGGGAAAACGAAAAAGAGTACTTTGTTGCATCTGATGCTACACCTATAGTTGAATACACTAAAAATGTAGTTTATCTAAATGATGAGGAAATTGCTATAATCAGGTTAGATGACGATTTAAAAATTAAAACAATTAAAAATGTAGATAAGACGCCTTATATTGAAAAACTCGAAGTTAACCTTTCACAAATTGAAAAAGGCGGATTTCCACATTTTATGCTTAAGGAAATTTATGAACAGCCGAGGTCAATCAGGGACAGTATGAGAGGCAGACTAAGTGTTTATGACGGTATCGTTTCATTGGGAGGGATATTAGATTATGTTGAAAAAATGGCAAATGCTCCGAGGTTTATAATAATTGCCTGTGGAACGTCATGGCATGCAGGCATTGTAGGAGAATATCTTTTTGAAGATTTGGCAAGAATACCTGTTGAGGTTGAATATGCTTCGGAATTCCGTTATCGTAATCCAATAATACGTGAAAATGATATAGTTATTGCCATTTCTCAGTCAGGTGAAACTGCTGACACATTAGCAGCAGTAGAATTAGCAAAAGAGAAAGGAGCAACAATAATAGGAATTTGCAATGTAGTCGGTTCATCAATTGCAAGAGCAACTCATGGGGGGTCTTATACACATGCCGGTCCCGAAATAGGAGTTGCCTCTACTAAAGCATTTACTTCTCAAGTCACCATCTTATGCTTAATGGCATTAATGTTAGCAAATAAAAAAGGGACTATTACTAAAACACGATATCACCATCTTTTAAATGAACTACATAGTATTCCTGAAAAAGTTGAAAAAACATTAAAAGTAAATGACCAAATTATTAAAATAGCTAAAGCATTTACGGATGTAAGAAACTTTATTTATCTTGGGAGAGGATATAATTTTCCTGTTGCACTTGAGGGAGCTTTAAAACTTAAAGAAATTTCTTACATACATGCAGAGGGTTATCCTGCAGCAGAAATGAAACATGGTCCTATCGCATTAATTGATAAAGACATGCCTGTTGTTGTTATGGCTACCAATAAAGGAATGTATGACAAAGTTATAAGTAATATACAGGAAGTTAAAGCAAGAAATGGTGTTATTATAGCAATTATAACAGAAGGAGATACGAGTGTGAAAGAAATGGCTGATTATGTGATTGAGATTCCAGAAACAGAAGAACAGTTTGTTCCTTTATTGGCTACAGTACCTTTACAATTACTTTCATATCATATAGCTGTAATGAGAGGTTGTAATGTTGACCAACCCAGAAATCTAGCAAAATCAGTAACGGTGGAATAAGTTTCAAGTCAACCAGGAACTTGGTATTATTTATAGTTTTTCATTTTAAGAAAGGCTATTTCTTTAGGTAAAAGAAACCTCCACTTTCCTCTCGGCAAATCTTTTTTTGTAAGACCTGCAAAACATATCCTGTCTAATTTTTCAACTTTGTATGTCAAACTTTCAAATATTTTTCTAACAATTCTGTTTTGACCGGAATGAATTTCAATTCCAATTTCTTTTTTATCATGTTCGTCTTCTAAATAAGCAATATCATCAACCTTAATTACATTTCCTTCAATTTCAACACCTTCTTTAATTTTGTTTAAGTCTGACTGATTTAGTTTTCGGTCAAGAGTAACAGTATATATTTTTTTTATATTATATTTAGGATGGATAAGCTTTTTTGTTAAATCACCATCATTAGTAAAAAGCAATAAACCTGTTGTATTTCGGTCAAGTCTTCCAACAGGATAAATCCTTTCTTTACAAGCATTTCTAACCAAATCCATAACAGTTTTTCTTCCCTGCGGATCATCCATAGTTGTTATAAAATCCTTTGGTTTATTAAGTAATAAATAAACAGGCTTTTCATTCGTTATTTTCTGACTTCCGTATTCAACAATATCTGTTGGCTTAATCTTTGTACCGAGTTCAGTAATTGTTTTACCATTAACTTTTACTGCACCAGACTCTATAAGTTTATCAGCTTCCCTTCGCGAACAAACTCCGGAATTTGCAACATATTTATTTAACCGTATCAGATCTGTTTTATCTTTCGAATTATCTTTAAATTCCTTGTTATCCTTATAGTTTTTGTTTGAAATATTTTTTTTAAATTTCATGTTTTTGACTAAATTAATAAAAAACAAAGCTAATCATTGTTAATAATTGTGCAATTTTTTTTAATTATTTTAGAATTTATTCTTTACATTTGTAAAATATTTAATTTTAAAATTGAAAATATTATTCTTTTAGTATGTTTACAATTAATATAATACAAAAATATTTACGTTATTTACCAGTATTATTAATTAGTCTGTTATTTTTCACAAAAAGCAATTATGCAACCAATAGCAGTAAAATTAACGAATCATATACTTTAATTTCTCTCAATAATCATTTCTTTTCAAATAACCAATTACCCCCTGATGATTCTGTCACAATGACAAGAAGGCATTTTAGAAAACTTTTCTATACTGCTACTGGTTATTTTTTTGAAAATCGTTTTGAACAGGCTATACCTCCATTGTTAGAATTATTACGATTTGATTCAGAAAATTCACATATCAATTTTTATGTTGGCGCATGCTATATGAATTTACCAGAAGCAAAAGTCGCCCCAATTCCTTATTTACAAAAAGCAATTAAAAACACAACTATTTGGTATGATTATGATTATCGAAGCAGAGCAGCTCCTGTTTTTGCTTATTTTTACCTTGCTGCTGTTTATAGAAATAATTATAAGATACAGGATGCTGTATTGAATAATACGATATTTAAATCTTATGTATCTCAGGATAATGAGTCATTACTTTCAGAGGTTAATTCTGAAATTAAAAATCTTGAAAGTGGAAGCTATTCCAATGTTGAACAAACTGAATATACAAAATATTTTAATAAATTACTTGATAACAGGATTCAATATGATGTATATATAAGAAATCCGGAGCAGGATATAAACTGGTGGGTTAATAATCTTGAAGGTATAAAACGTGAGTTATTAGTTAATACTATTCTTGATGCTGCATATTCAGGAAAAGCAACTGTTTATGATGAAAACAATAAGGATTTATCTAATGAAGAAGTAAAAGCAATTGGTAATCAACCTACACTATTAAAAATTAAAACACCAAATCCTCCATATAATGATACTGTTATCATGATTGAAAACCAATTGAATCGTCAGCTTATAACAAAAATAAGATTCATGGAAGAATGGTATCTTGATGACCAGACATTAGAAATAGGAAAAAAAGTAATTGGAATAACTCCTCTGATCGAGGAATACTATGAGGACAATACTTTTAAGAGTTATTCTCCTCTGTTTACTTTATATTTTGATGATAAGTATCCGGAAGTATTGATAAAAAGTAAAGATTCTCTTACAAATAATGACGGATTTCCTGAGGATACTATTACGAAGATTACAGATTTAACTGTTAACACTGATTATTCAGCAAGTACTAAAGCTCAAACCGTTCTTACTGAAAGAATACGCTACAATGTTCCTATT
>CAZMDE010000134.1:0-7093 GCA_964564355.1 uncultured Bacteroidales bacterium
ATTATTTGTTTTTCTTTTTTCTCTTTATTTTATAAATAAACAGAAATATAGTTTATGTGATATTTTAATTTATTTGTGGATTACATTGTGCTTACCTTTATATTGGATTTTTTATTTGAAAACTCCAGGTGTTTATCATGTATTATTAATAGAATTTTCATTATTGTTTATTCTGTTTTTTCTGTTTAATGTTTCGCATAACAATTTATTATATAATAAAATTATTAATTACCTAAGTATTTTAATACTAATTGTTTCCTGTAGCTTTTTTATAAAATCATATAACAAATATTTAAATAAAGCTAACCACCCTAATCAAAGTCAGATTGAAACAAAAAAATTAGACATTAAAATAGCTGATTATGTTAGAAATTTTAAACCTGACCAAACCTGGATTGCTGTTTTTGATGAAAATTTTACAATCATTCCAAATTGTGAATGTTTTTATCGTTATGGTATCTATCCTGAAAATCGTTCTAAGGTTGTTTTTAATATGCAGAATATGTATTGGAATCTTGATTACCCAAATTTATCTTCTTCTGTTATTGCGGATTCATTATGTAAAAATATTGATAAATCTGTTATGTTAATTACTTATAATGATGTAAATTATTTGGATAAATATAAATCAGAAAAAGTTTATAGTTTTGCTATAGATATATCAAAAAGAATAGGTCTTTATATGCAATCAAATCTTAAATGGGAGAAGAGAGAAGTTTATAAAACAAATAAATATTCTGATTTAGCATTTTATTTTAAAAAATAAAAAAGTTACCCAAACAATATCGAAAAAGCTTCGTCAATTTTTCTTACAGGAGTAATTTTAATTTTATATTTTGAAGTGTTTAATCCTGTCATGTTATATTTTGAGATAATTATCTGAGAGAAGCCTAGTTTTTCTGCTTCTGATATTCTTTGTTCTATGCGGTTAACAGGTCTTATTTCCCCAGAAAGGCCAATTTCTCCTGAAAAACATATATACCTGTCTAGAGGGATATCCTCATTGGATGAAAGAACTGCTGAAACTACTGCAAAATCTATTGCAGGGTCTTCAACTTTTATTCCACCTGTTATGTTCAGAAAAACATCTTTAGCCCCTAATCTAAAACCACATCTTTTTTCAAGCACTGCAAGAAGCATATTAAGTCTTCTTAAATCGAAACCATTTGCTGAACGTTGTGGAGTACCATAAGCTGCAGAACTAACAAGCGCCTGGGTTTCTATCATCATAGGTCTCATACCCTCTATTGTTGCCGCTACTGTTATGCCGCTTACATTTTCGTCACGCTGTGTGATTAATACTGCTGAAGGATTGCTTACTTCCCTTAATCCATTATCGTGCATTTCATAAATACCTATTTCAGATGTTGAACCAAATCTGTTTTTCGCTGAACGAAGTATTCTGTAAATATGATTCCTGTCACCTTCAAACTGCAACACAGTATCAACCATATGCTCAAGCAGCTTTGGTCCTGCTATATTCCCGTCTTTTGTAATATGCCCTATTAAAAATACAGGTGTACCAGTGTTTTTTGCATATCTCTGCATTTCTGCCGCAGTTTCTCTTATTTGAGAGATACTACCCGCAGAGGAATCAATGACAGAAGTATATAAAGTTTGAATAGAATCTATTATTACCAGTTCCGGTAAAACCTGCTCTATATGGTTGAATATTTCTGCAGTTGACGTTTCTGTAAGAACATAGCATTCCTGGTTTTTCATACCAAGCCTCTCAGCCCGCATTTTTATCTGCTGTTCGCTTTCTTCTCCTGAGACATAAAGCACTTTGCAATTCTTCATATGAAGAGCGACCTGGAGCATTAATGTTGATTTACCTATTCCCGGCTCTCCTCCAATTAGAACAAGTGACCCAGGAACAAGTCCGCTGCCAAGTACACGGTTTAATTCGGTATCATAAGTGTTTATTCGTTTTTCCTGAGCTGAGTCGATTGCGGAAATTTGTTTGGGAACACTTTTAAAAGAATCAAATTTATAAGAAGATGATTTTTTAATATCTTTTTTTATCACTTCCTCAACATAGGTATTCCATTCCCCGCAGGATGGACAATGACCTATTGATTTTGGAGATTGCGCCCCACAGTTTTGACAAAAAAATACAGTTTTTGGTTTAGTCATCTATATTGAAAATTGGGAAACTGAAATTACTCAGAGTAAAGGAAGATAACTAGTTTTCTATATAACAAATTAATCTGATAAATCTTATGAATCTGATAAATATGACGAATCAATGATTATTGTTTAACGAATTCTCTATATAATAAACCTCCCTTAGTGAGAATATTACTTCCACCTGTAGCTTGTTCATCAATATATGTCAATGCGTTGTTTCTTACAATCATCATTGTTGATTTATCTATGGTAACTATTTGCCAATCTCCATTATATTCAGTTAATAATCTAAAATCTTCTACATGAACCAAAGTTCTTCTCAATTTGGCATTTATATAATATCTTGCACTATCATTTATTGGGAAACTATTTCCGGTAAGCGCTCCATCTACATGGATATATAATGTACCTCCTTCTTCTTTGAATGTCCATTCTTCTATAGCTGGAGAATTTACATCTTCAATAACTACCCTTTTCCAGGTGCCTTGAATTTGATTTTCCCGGTGTTTCTTGCAGGAAGATAAACCTAAGATTGATAAGGCAAAAATTAATATCAAAAAATATGTATAATTTTTTTTCATTTTATGAAAAATTTACGATTAACCTGCAAATATAATAATAATATTCCAAATTATAGTAAAAATTAACTTTTTTAAACTTTTTTAATTGTTACTTTATCACATTATCACATTATATTTAATATGATGTCTGTAGCTCCAGTCTTAAGTTTTACATAGTTTTTACATATTTCTGACACTTTACTTCTTAGCATTTCATTTTTTAACAATTTGTCAGCTATAATTACAAAAGATTTTTTATCCTTAATAGAAAAAGCTCCTTCCATACTAGCTAAATCTAATGCTTCCCCAAACTTATAATAATTTGGTCCGAAAATAACGGGTTTACCAAAAACAGCAGCCTCAAGAATATTATGAATTCCACTGCCAAACCCCCCGCCTATATATGCTATATTGCAGTATTTGTAAAGATAAGAGAGGATGCCAATACTGTCAATTATTAAAACTCTTTTGCCTTTAAAAATATCTTCTGACTTATGATTTACCAATTCAGAATACCTAATCTGAGCATCTTCGAATTTGCTGATTAATGTATTTATATGCCCGTCATCAATAAGATGAGGAGCTATGATGAATTTCAAATCATCCCTTTTTTGCAAGAATAAATATTTAATTATATCCTCATCTTTTTCCCAGGAGCTGCCTGCCATAAGCACTTTTGAGCCATCAACAAACTGCTCAATTAAAGGAAATGACCTGTCATCCTTTAGTATAGCCGAAACCCTGTCAAAACGAGTATCTCCGCTGACTGTAACCTGATTAATACCAATTTTATTCAGAAGAGATACAGATTCATCATTTTGAACAAAAATATGCTTTATGTTTTTCAGGTGGTTTCTGAACCAAAAGCCATACCATTTGAAAAAATGCTGTTCCTTCCTGTAAATAGCTGAAACCATATATACTGGTATGTCTTTTTTATGCAATATGTTGAGATAATTATACCAGTATTCGTATTTAATGAAAAATGCTTTCTCAGGTTTAGTTATATCAATAAACTTTTTTGCATTTGCTTTTGTGTCAAGCGGAAGGTAGAATACATAGTCAGCCTGCTTATAATCTTTTCTTATTTCATAACCCGAAGGTGAGAAAAATGTAAGCAGAATCTTATGCTGAGGATATTTAATTTTGTAAGCTTCTATAACAGGTCTGCCCTGTTCAAACTCGCCTAAGGAAGAGCAATGAAACCAAACAATCTTATCATCAGGATTAATAGCAGTTTTCAGTCTGCTGAATATTCTTTTTCTTCCTCTGAGCCATAAACCTGCTTTCTTATTAACTAATGATGCAGCTAAAATCAACAGGTAGTAGGAGAAAATAGATATATTATACAAACATCTCATCAGCAAACTATTATTTTGTCAGCAAAAATAACACAAATGAACTATTGAACTAATTTCTGCAAAGCAAAGATTTCATCCCTCAATCTTGCTGCTTCCATAAAATCAAGTTCTTTTACAGCTTTATCCATTGATTTCTTAGTATCAGAAATTGCTTTTTCAATTTGCTTCTTGCTCATATATTTAATAACAGGATCTGCAGCAATATCAACTGTATTTTTTTCAATATATGCTTTATGATTATGTGATTTAGAATCAGACAGGGATGTTTGCCCCATTATAGATTTAGTGGATTTACTTATTTGTGTAGGGGTTATATTAAATTCTATATTATAAGCAAGCTGCTTATCTCGTCTTCTGTTGGTTTCATCTATAGTTCTCTGCATAGAACCTGTTATTTTATCAGCATACATAATAACTTTGCTGTTAATATTCCTTGCAGCCCTTCCCGCTATCTGTATGAGAGATTTCTCAGAACGGAGAAAGCCTTCCTTGTCAGCATCAAGAATAGCCACAAGCGATACTTCAGGCAGGTCAAGCCCTTCCCTGAGGAGGTTTACACCTATTATCACATCAAAATGACCTAATCTCAGGCTTCTTAATATGTCTATCCTGTCGAGTGTCTGAACTTCTGAGTGAATGTATGCGCAACTGATTTTAAGCTTCTGTAGGTATTTAGCAAGCTCTTCAGCCATTCTTTTAGTAAGCGTAGTCACCATAACCCTCTCATGCCTGCCGACAACCTTATCTATTTCACCGAGGAGGTCATCAATTTCATTCAGGCTTGGTCTTACATCTATAATAGGTTCAGTCAGCCCTGTGGGTCTTATAACCTGTTCCACAATAATACCTTCACTTTTCTGGTATTCGAAATCTCCCGGAGTAGCGCTGGCAAATATGGTCTGGTTCTGCATTGCCTCAAACTCATCAAATTTGAGAGGCCTGTTATCCATAGCTGAAGGCAGGCGGAAACCATATTCAACCAGTGTCTGCTTGCGTGATCGGTCTCCTCCGTGCATTCCTCTTATCTGCGGAATAGTGACATGACTCTCATCAATTACCATGAGATAATCATCAGGAAAGCAGTCAAGCAGGCAGAAAGGTCTGGAACCCGGTTTTCTACCGTCAAAATATCTTGAATAATTCTCTATGCCCGAACAGTAACCGAGCTCCAGCATCATTTCTATATCATAGACCACCCTATCCTCAAGCCTTTTAGCTTCCATCTCTTTCCCATTTTCTCTGAAATAAGCTGTCTGCTTCATCATATCATCCTGGATATCAGTAATAGCTCTCTTCATCTTATCCTTGGATGTAACAAACAGATTAGCAGGAAATATAATAACACTATCCAGATTTTCAACAAATTGCTGGCTGCTGGTTGCTGAAAGCTGATAGCTGCTAATTGATTCTATTTCATCGCCAAACATTGAAATCCTGTAGTAAATATCTGTGTATGCAGGAAAAACATCAACAGTATCTCCTTTTACCCTGAAATTTCCCCTGTGAAAATCAGCTTCTGTCCTGGAATAAAGGTTTTCTACAAACAAATGCAGCATTTTGTTTCTGCTTATTTTATCCCCCTTTTTAAGAAATATAGCACCGTTTTTAAAGTCATCAGGGTTGCCAATTCCGAATATGCAGGATACAGATGAGACAACTATCACATCCCGCCTGCCTGAAAGCAGTGCAGATGTTGTGCTTAATCTCAGCTTTTCTATCTCATCATTTATTGACAGGTCTTTCTCAATATAGGTATTTGTTGTAGGGATATATGCTTCAGGCTGGTAATAATCATAATAAGAGACAAAATATTCAACAGCATTATGAGGAAAGAACTGCTTGAATTCTCCATATAGCTGGGCTGCCAGGGTTTTATTATGACTGAAAACGAGAGTAGGTTTTTGCACCTTTTCTATTACGTTGGCGATAGTATATGTTTTCCCGGAACCAGTAACACCAAGCAGAGTCTGATATGGGTCACCTCTGTCAATACCTTCTGTAAGCTGTTTAATAGCTTCCGGCTGGTCACCCGTAGGTTCGTATTCAGATATTAGTTCAAATTTCATAAGCTGCAAAGATAAATCAAAGTTAAATAAAGTTGAAAAATAATGAAGAAATACACTTTACATGGCAAGGTTTTTGTAGTATATTTGCAGCGTGAGAAGTTAAAGATAAAATTAAAAAGTTTAAACTTATAAATTAGAGATTAAAGAATAGAGTTTATAAGATTTTAAGAGAAATGGAAATAGTTGTAAATAAAACATATAAGCATGCAATGTGTAATATAGACCTTCCGAAAAACAGGCATTTTATCCTACAGGGACGAGGTAGAGAGTGCAATTACCAAACAGTAGCCCGTACATAGCCCGTACATAGCCCGTACATAGCCCGTAAATAGCTCGTACATAACGCGTAGCAAGTACCATACTACAAGCTACATAATAGCTTACAACCATTATGCATATAGGTTAGATTTGTACTGAAATAGGTATACAGTTAAAAAGTGTAAATGTATTCCAGGATAATAACATCATTTTTCATAACACTTCAAATTGTCTTTTAGCATATTTCTGATCTGGGTTCTTAATGATTTTGGTTGGAGGACTTCGACATCCTTTCCCCAGGAGAGAATCATTGAAATCAGTTCATATGTGATATTTACATCGAGGCTGATTATTATATGTTCTTTGGTTTCTTTAATAATTTTCTGAGATTCGTGGATAGGCATTGTAAGAATATATTTTGCCTGGGTTTTTGAGAATTTAAGTTGAACTATTATAGGGTCTGTTTGAGGAGCTATAATTCCGACAGCATCTTTAAAGTATTCTTTTGAATTAAAGGTCCGTTCAATATATCTTTTCTGATTATTTTCTTCAATTTTAATAATTCTGTCCAGTCCATATGTTCTTATTTCGTTGAGGTCATTATGCCAGCCAAGCAGATACCAGCGGTTATGATATTCTTTGAGGAAATAAGGATGTATAGTGTGAATGTGCTCTTTGTCAGTATTAAATCTTTTATAAGTCAGGTCAATCACATTTT
>CAZMDE010000135.1:0-6770 GCA_964564355.1 uncultured Bacteroidales bacterium
CTTATGCCCAATATTATCATAATAGGTTGCAAACCCGTCAAGTTTGTCATTCTTATAAAATTCCTTGCTTTGCTTCTGACTGTTTGGATAAAACCTGATTGATAAACCGTTTAATTTATCGTCTTTGTAAACACATTCTTGTTGCTTTGTGCCATTTTCAAACCACCATGTAGCTATTCCATTTTTCTGGTTTTTTTTATAAGTGATTTCTGACTTCAATATTCCATTTTCCCAATACAGAACCTCAGACCTTTTACAGGAACATAAGCTTAATATAGCTATAAATAATACACAAAAGAATTTAAATTTCTTCATTCTCAATTCTCAATTGCTATGGTATTGTTCTGAATACTATAGTTTTCAAAATTAATTCAGCTATGAATAATAAGGCAGCAAGAAGAGCAAAAGGTAAGAATTCTTCTTTCTTTTTACGAAAAACAGTAACATCTATTTTTGATTTTTCCATATTATCAATCTCCTTATAAATGCTTTTAAGCTTTGCATTATTCGTAGCCCTGAAATATTTACTATTTGTCATTTCAGATATTTTTTTCAAAAGCACATCATCAATCTGAACTTCCATATTCTGGTATTGAGTACCGAATGGAGTTTGAACAGGGTAGGGGGCAAGACCTGTTGTGCCAACTCCTATTGTGTAAACTCTTATGCCGTAAAGCTTGGCAATTTCTGCAGCAGTAAGCGGGTCAACTTCGCCCATATTATTAACTCCGTCAGTAAGCAGTATTATTACCTTGCTTATAGCTTTGCTATCCTTTATCCTGCTAACACTTGTTGCAAGACCATTTCCTAATGCTGTTCCATCCTGAATCATTCCACTCTTTATGTTTTTAAAAAGATTTTTCAGCACTTCATGGTCTGTTGTTAAAGGGCATTGCGTAAAACTTTCCCCGCTGAAAACAACCAGTCCTATCCTGTCATTCGGACGGCCATCTATAAAATCTATAGCCACCTTTTTTGCCGCTTCAATACGGTTAGGCTTAAAATCCTCAGCAAGCATGCTTCCGGATATATCAATTGCAAGAACTATGTCAATACCTTCAACAGAAATATCCTGTCGGCTAAGACTTGACTGTGGACGTGCCATTGCAATTATTAATAATAAGATTGCTAAAATCCTTAATACAAATAGACTATGCCTGAATCTTTCACGAAATGTTTTCTTTATTTTAGCTAAACTTTCTGTTGTTGATATTTGTATTTCTGCAACACTTTTATTATTTCTGTACCAATACCATATAATAAGTAAGGGTATGAGAAATAGCAAATACAGGTAAGCCGGTTGTGCAAAATGGATATTATTAGAAAACATTGTTAATTATTAGATTTTATATTGTTATTCTGTGAAATATTAATAGAGATTATAGTGTTCTTAACAAAATCCAATGCATTGTTAAAGCTTCTGTCATGCTCAGAAGGCAATGGATTTTCTTTTGCAAATTTCACCAGGTCAGCAAGTGTTAGCATTTCTTTTAATTCAGATTTTATCTTCACATCAATATCCAGATTTTTTATCATTTCAATAATGTCATCACTAACCATTTCAAGAGCCTGGATATTATAACGTTCTTCTATATATTTTCTGATTATTTCAGTAAGCTCAGAGTGGAATTCTTTAATTTTATTATTTTGCCAAAGCTTTTTATTTCTTAATTCCTCCAGGCTTGTAAGAGCAATTTCATGAGGAGGCAGTTTAGGTTTAGGAGGCATTTTAAATAAAGGTTCTTTCTTTTTCTTTTTATTCAGATAATATTTAATAAAAATAAAAAGTCCAATGATTAATAACACTCCGATTATATAAGGCAATGCTTCTCTGAAAGTGAAATTCTCTTCTAATGGGGGCTTAATATCTCTTATTCCTTTTTGTGCATCAACTTTAACATTTTGTACTGAGAGCATTAAAGCTTGTGTTTCAATAAAATGTTTGGCTGTGTCTTGTCCTTGTGTATAGTTAAATCTGAAAGGCTTAACAGGGAAGAATCCCGAATCAAATGAAGTTACAGTAAGGATTTGTTTGTATGTTTTTTGTTTTTTATCTTCCGAAATAGTAGTTTCAATGTTTGATGCCTTGATTATTTCAATGTTTTTAGAAATAGTATCTTTTAATATAGGGAAATTAACTTTTAAATCCGAAGTACCGCTAAATTCTAATGTAAGTTGTATCTGGTCACCAATCAGAATTGTGGATTTGTCCAGCTTGGAACTTGCAGTCTGACCAAATAAAACAGAAGAATAAAATAATGATAATATAAAACAAAGCCTATTGCAGAAAGTCTTATTTAGTAAGTAATTATTCATAACTTCAAATTTCTAATTCTTAATTCATAATTTCCTTAGTGTCTTGATTCTCTTTTCCTGAAGAGATTTGACAGAGAACTGATATAATCCACATCTGTCTTTAGATTAACAAAATCAACCCCTGCTTTATTAAATATTTCCTTTAGTCTGTAATCTTTTAGTTTCCACCAATTATTATATTCCTGGCGGATTTGAGAGTTTGAAGTGTCAATCCATCTTACCTGACCTGTTTCTGCATCTTTTACCTTTACAAGTCCGATATTGGGAATTTCTTTTTCCCCTGCATCTGATATATTGACTGCTATAACATCATGCTTTTTATTCGATATTCTGATAGCATCTTCAAATTTATCATCAATAAAATCTGATATTATAAAAGCAGTACAGCGTTTCTTAATTGCGTTTCTGAAATAACGAAGACCTTCAGTGATATTAGTTTGTCTGTTCTGTGGTTTGAAGTTCAGCAATTCACGGATTATTCTAAGTATATGTGAAGTGCCTTTTTTAGGAGTTATCACTTTTTCAATTATATCACTGAAAAATATAACGCCAACTTTATCATTATTTTGTATGGCTGAGAATGCAAGCACAGCAGCAAGTTCTGTAATAAGTTCCTGCTTCAATTGCTTCCTTGTGCCGAATTCATTTGACCCGCTCACGTCTATAAGAAGCATTACTGTTAGCTCACGCTCCTCTTCAAATATCTTTATATAAGGATGATTGAATCTTGCTGTAACATTCCAGTCTATTGCTCTTATATCATCTCCATACTGATATTCACGTACCTCGCTGAAGGACATCCCGCGGCCTTTGAAAGCACTGTGATACTGTCCAGAAAATATATGATTTGACAAACCACGAGTCTTTATCTCTATCTTTCTAACCTTCTTTAATAAATCTGAAGTTTCCACAAATTTGATTGTTATTTATTAAATGCAAAATTAAATAAAATCTGTTTTAATATGCCTCTTATCACTTTTCGACCTAAGATACCAACCCAAAATCAGTAAAGTAGTATAAGTTAATCCAAACAGGAAACCTGTAAGATTATTAGGTCCTTCCCACTTGCTGAAAAATAAATCAATAGTCCCGTATATTATAGCAATAATCCCGATTATAAGCATTGTGTAAAAAAAGAAATTATCAATTACTTTTTCGTTTAAGGTTTTTGTTTTTTGTTTTATATTAGATTTTCGAAAATCGGAATACGTAAATCGCTTTTCATAATTTTTTCCGTATTTCCTGTACTGAGCATGATCATATCTTAACTTTAAATCATAATACATGCGCTTATCTTTATTTATAAGCAGATGATAAGCTTCATTGAGTTGCTGGAAAGATAGTTTTGCATCTTTACCTCTGTAAACATCAGGATGTAATTTTTTTGCCTTAATACGATAAGCCCTTCTTATCTGCTCAAACGTCGCATCTTCTGAAATACCAAGTATTTTATAATAATCTGACACTTAATTAAATCTAAGATCGTAAATCGCTAAGAGCTTTTTTAATCCTGCTTACTGCTTCTATAAGCTTTTCATTTGATGTAGCATAAGAGAATCGTATACAATCCTCATCCCCGAATGCTGAGCCTGCAACAAGCGCCACAAACGCTTTGTTCAGCAGGTACATGCACAAATCTGTGCCATTGTTTATTTTTGTATTACCATCATATTTACCGTAATAGTGCTTTACATCAGGAAAAACGTAAAAAGCTCCCTGCGGAATATTAGTTTTAAAACCCGGTATATCTTTTAATAGATCTAACAAAAGGTCTCTTCTTTCCCTGAATTTATTAAGCATATCTTTTGTAACAATAGGGTCAGCATTTACCGCTGTTATAGCAGCACGCTGAGTGATAGAGTTTGTGCCTGATGTAAATTGTCCCTGTATTTTATCACATGCCTGCGCAATTGTTTTTGAAGCTGCCATATAACCTAAGCGCCAGCCGGTCATCGCAAAGCCTTTGGATAAACCGTTAACAGTGATTACTCTGTCTTTTATAGGAGCATAACTGGCAATGCTGGCATGTTTTCCTGTAAAATTAATTAATTCATAAATTTCATCAGATATAATGTATACATCTTTATGCTTTTCAAAAACTTTTGCTAATTCAATAAGTTCTTCTTGTGAATATACAGAACCTGTTGGGTTGCATGGAGTGCTGAAAATAAAAACCTTAGTTTTCGGAGTTATTGCTTTTTCTACCTGCTGAGGTGTTACCTTGAAATCATTTTCTATTGTTGCACGTATATATACTGCTTTTCCTTCTGCAAGCTTGATTAGTTCTTTGTAAGATACCCAGTAGGGAGCTGGTACCAGGACTTCATCACCCGGATTTACAAGACAAAGCATTACATTCGCAATTGTCTGCTTTGCTCCGGTAGATACTACAACCTGGTCAAATGTATAGTCAAGGTTATTATCCCTTTTGAATTTATTACAAATAGCTTTTCTCAGGTCAGCATAACCTGATACTGGTGTATAATAAGTCCAGTTTTCGTCAATAGCTTTTTTTGCTGCATCCTTAACAAAATCCGGCGTTGCAAAGTCTGGTTCACCTATACTTAGATTTATCACATCAATACCTTTGCTTTTTAGTTCATTACTGATTCTTGACATTGCAAGAGTTTCCGATTCAGACAGCTTGTTTATTCTATCAGATAAGATTTCCATATTAATTTAATTTATTAAATATATAAATCAACAATTCTATAATTATTTTAAAGGGCAAATTTATTAATTAAATTAAAAATCAAATACTCTTATTACAAATTATTATTTTTGCTGATAAAAATTATTAGTGTTATGAATTCTATAGAGTCAATTAATAGTTTTCTTGCTGCTCAGCCTGCTGCATTAATAGGTGTTTCCAGAAACAAAAAGAAATTCGGCTACATAGTTTATAAAGATTTATTAAAAAAAGGGTTTAAAGTCGTGCCTGTTAACCCCGGTATTGAAATGATTGATGATAAAAAGTGCTATAAAGATATAGCCGCATTGCCTTCTGAAATCAATTCAATCATTGTCATGACTCCAAAAGACAAGACAGATGCTATTGTATCCGCTGCAATTTCAAAAGGAATTAAGAATATATGGATTCAGCAAAAAGCTGAAACTGCCGAAGCAATTGAAAATGCAAAGAAAAATGGAATTAACTTAGTCTACGATGAATGTATTCTAATGTTTGTTAACCCGAACGGACCTCATACATTTCACAGATTTCTGAAAAGATTGTTTGGAAGATATCCTAAATAATTGAAAATTGATAATGGACAATGAGCAATGATCTATTTTTTAATTATCAATTATCAATTGTCAATTGTCCATTGCTTAGTGATCCCGGAGGGATTCAAACCCCCAACCTTCTGATCCGTAGTCAGATGCTCTATTCAGTTAAGCTACGGGACCGTATTTCAGGTTGCAAAAATAAGAATTTTATCAGATTTATTAATAGAACCTTTAAAAAATTCATATAATTGCTTTATTTACCTGCTAAACAATAATCCCGTTAAGAATTACGGTCTCAACATTATTACTCCCGAATGAATAAGGCAAAAACTCTAAGGAAGGTATTTTTTTCGTTATGAATACATTGGCAATCTTTCCTCTTGCAATGCATCCGTGGCTTTTACTTATTCCCATTGCATAAGCCCCGTTAATAGTGGCAGCATTTATAACCTCTGCCGGAAGCATTTTAAGCTTTATACAACCTAAAGATAATATAAGCTGCATATTCCCTGATGGCGCTGAGCCAGGGTTATAATCGCTTGCAAGTGCAACCGCTAATCCCGAATCAATCATCTTTCTTGCAGGTGGATATTGTAAACCTAAGAAAAATGCAGCTCCCGGTAAAAGAGTTGGCATAGTTTTCGAGTTCTTTAGTACTTTTATTTCCTCATCCCCAATACATTCAAGGTGGTCAACTGAGAGCGCCTTATGTTTAACCCCTGTCTGCACTCCCCACGAGTTATTTAATTCATTTGCATGTATTTTTGGTATCAAACCGTATTTTGCTCCCGACTCAAGTATATCTGATGTTTCCTCAGGACTGAAGAAACCCTTGTCACAGAATACATCAATGAAATCTGCCAGCTTCTCCCTTCCTATTTCAGGCAGCATTTCATTTTTTATTAAATCTATATAACCCTTTCTGTTATCCTTATATTCTGATGGAACAGCATGAGCACCAAGAAATGTAGACTTTATTGTTAAAGGACTCAATTCCTTAAGTTGCCTTATAACCCTTAGCATTTTCAATTCATCCTCAACTGTCAGTCCGTATCCGCTTTTAATTTCAACAGCCCCTGTACCAAATGATTTTATTTCATCCAGTCTCAAAAGGGCATTATCTATAAGTTCAGAAGCACTTGTATTATGAAGCATTTTAGCCGAATTAAGTATTCCCCCGCCTTTTTTAGCAATCTCCTCATAAGACAACCCCTTTATTTTATCAA
>CAZMDE010000135.1:6780-7092 GCA_964564355.1 uncultured Bacteroidales bacterium
TTCCATCTCTCTGCTCCCTGCATATATCAGGTGAGTATGCGAATCACAAAAGCAAGGCACCACTATCTTTCCCTTTGCATCTATAGTTTTAAGTGAACCTCGTTGGTTTTCAAAACCTGCGAGGTTTAAGGATGTCATAGTTCCAAAATCTTTTATCTTACCATCCTCAATCAAAAGAAAACCATCCTTGATTGTCTTCACAATCGACATTTCCTTACCCGTAACCCTCAATCGCGGACTTTCCTCAACCTGCAAAAGCTCTTTTATATTTAATATTAATAGAATCAATTAGATTTTTTATATATATAGTTT